>JAGGZK010000004.1 GCA_021162065.1 Thermoplasmata archaeon | reverse complement strand
TCTCTTATCTTAATATCATAAAAAATAACAATTTTATTGATAACCAAAAAGATGCATTCTTTGGCGGTTCTTATTTAAACACATGGATTAGAAATTATTGGGATACATGGCGTCTGCCTTTGCCAAAACCAATTTTTGGGCTTCAGGGAGTTCCGTGGAGTATTATAGGTATTCCATGGTTCAATTTTGACTGGATGCCAAGAATGAAACCATATGGTGAATGAAATAAAAGAACAATCTATACCTCAATCCTCCTCCCCGCCTCATTCCTCTTCCATCTTCCAAATTCGTCCATTGTGGCCAGTAGATTGCTATCGAAAACGGGCCCATCTTTACAAACCCTGTATCCATTTATGGAGCATGAATCGCATATTCCAATGCCACATTTCATATACCTCTCCAGACTCGCCTGCATTTCAATACCTCTTTCCATGCACAAATCCAGCATCTTTTTCATCATTATTTCCGGGCCGCATGTGTAAACGATATCGAAATCCTCCTTCTCCATTATCTTTTCCGCCATCTCTGTGGCAAATCCTTTGAAGCCAATGCTTCCGTCATCTGTTGTTATAGAAAGAGAGGAAATGTTTTTTAATTCCTCCACAAAAAGAAGATATTCCTTTGTTCTCGCCCCTAAGACAACATGCTTTTCTCCCCTATATCTCTTTATCAATGGCAGCAGAGGGGCAATGCCTGTGCCTCCTGCCACGAAAAGGGCTTTGCTTCCAGCCATTCTAAATCCCTTTCCATATGGGCCCCTCACACCAAGCATATCGCCTTCCCTCATCCCATGAATCGCCTCTGTTGCCTCCCCCACTTTTTCAACCGTTATGCCTGTGCCACCTTCAATATAACTCAACGACATGGGCACCTCATCAACGCCGGGAATCCATATCATCACGAATTGCCCCGGCTCGGCTTTCATTTCAATATCAAAAAAGATGGTTTTGTGGATGCTGGTCTCCTCCACTACCCTAGCAATACGGCACATATGCATAAAAAGAAAGAAAATGCACATATTAAAAACTGTTTGATTTCCGTGGGGATCAAATCCCCCCATTCCTTTTTTCCCAAAGTTTGGGCATCCTCGGCAAAACCATTAAATATTTATCCCTCTAAGCAATCCATTCCCATGATTTCCCCATCGAAAAGGGCAGAGAGTATCTCCTACGCCATAAGAGAGGTTGTGGTGTACTCCAAAAAACTGGAGAGAAAGGGCATAAATGTTCTCAAACTCAACATAGGAGATCCCATCGCCTATGATTTTGAAACGCCAGAACATATAAGAGAAGCATTGTATAGAGCGGCGGAGGAGGGCTACAACGGATATGCTCCCTCTGAGGGTTATGAGGAACTGAGAGAGGAGATTGCAAAAAGGGAGAAGAGAAGAAACGGCATGGCTTATGATGTGGATGACATATGCATAACCACGGGTGTCACAGAAGCGCTGCAGATTTTCCTCGCCGCAAGTTTGAATGAAGGGGATGAATTGCTGGTTCCCGGCCCTACGTACCCTCAATACAACCTCATCACTGCCTTCCACGGAGCAAAACCAGTGCCATATGCAACAATAGAGGAGGAAGGATGGCAGCCAGACATAGATGATTTGAGAAAAAAAATCAATGAAAAAACAAAGGGACTTGTCATCATAAATCCCAACAATCCCACTGGAGCATTGTACCCTCCAAAAGTTGTGAAGGAGATGGTGGATCTGGCTGCCGAGCATGATATAGTTGTCATTTCAGACGAGATATATGACGATATAGTGTTTGAGGGAAGGCATCACTCCACTGCATCCCTTGCCAAGGATGCTCCCGTGATTACCTTCAACGGTTTTTCGAAGGTCTATCTTGTCCCCGGATGGCGATTAGGATATGCCATATTTAACAGTCAGGACGGAAAACTGGATGGCATAAAGGATGCATTTCTGCGCATTGCCCGCTCCCGCCTATGCGCCTCCTCCGTCGGCCAGATTGCCATGATAGAGGCATTGAAGGGAAGTCAGCAGCATATAGAGGAGATGGTAAGGAAGCTGAGGGAGCGTAGGGATTATGCCTACAAGAGGCTGAGTGAGATGGAGGGCATCTCCACCTCCAAGCCCGAGGGGGCGTTCTACATATTCCCCAAGATAGAGAAGAATGTATGGAAGAGCGACAAAGATTTTGTGCTCGATGTGCTGAGCAACGCCCATGTGCTTCTTGTTCACGGCTCCGGTTTCTGTCCTGTATATGGAAAGGAGCATTTCAGAGCGGTCATACTTCCTCCAATTGAAACCATGGAGGAAGCATTTAATAGGATGGATGCATTTATGAAAAGGAGGTTGTCAGAATGAAGGAAGTAACCAAGGGAATAATCGCGCTGGTGGTAATACTGGCTGTGGCGGGAGGAATATATGCATATGAGAATATGCAGGAACGCGTGCTGAAGGAAGGAGATTTTGCCGAAATATATTACATCGGCTATCTGGAGAATGGCTCCGTATTTGCCTCCTCCTTTGAGGGAAATGTTTCCTATGATGCACCCTTTGACTCCAGCAAATATAATCTCACTCCTCTGAGGATATACCTTGGAAAGGGATTGCCCTCCAAACTTCCGGAGGGATGGGAATATGGAGATATAGGATTCATAAAGGGTTTGAGAGTATCTGAGATCCCCGGCCTATATGAGGCCCTGAAGGGAATGAAAAAGGGTGATGAAAAGGTCATCAACCTTACTGCTGCAGAGGCCTTTGGAAAGGTGGTTGTGAATGGAACAAAATTCAACTCTTCCCTCATTCTCGGCTTCATGGCCCCATATGAGGTTATCGACGTTAAAGGAGTTACCGTTGAGGTGAGATGGAATCCTGAGGAAGGGGAGATAATAACCATGCCCCAGTACTGGAACGACATACCAGTACAGCAACCCTACTGGATATGGGAAAACGCAACGGAAGTGGTGTCATTCAATGATACTCATGTGGTGCTGAAAACAACCCCCAACAAACTGGAGAATATAACCCTTTACCCATGGTGGTCCAATGCAAGTTATGCCGGCTACAATGATACAACCATATGGATAACCACAGAGCCACCCCTCGGAAACTTCACCATATCCGCCTACGGATACACCATAAACGCAAGGGTGGTTGAGGTTACCGACACCACCATAAAAATTGAATATTACGCTGGCAACCAGACCATAGAGGACGAGGTGAATAAAACCATATACTTCGACCGCCAGATAGAGATGCCCCGCGTATTCACGCTACAGAAGATTTACCTGGAGGATGAGCTAAAGCAGTATGGCTACAGATTTCATCCACTGGCCGGAGAGAACATCATCTTTAGGGTAAAGCTGCTCAAAATCTACAAGGCAAGCTGATTCCTTATCTCCGAGCCCAGTATCTGGAGGAATTCCTCCTCCTTACCCTTGGGGATGATAGCGCCCGCCGCCGCCCTGTGGCCGCCCCCAGTTCCGCCCAGCAATCTTGCGCTTTTATTTATTGCCGTTGAGAGGTTCAGCCCCTGCTCCACCAGTCTGCGAGGGGCGCGGACAGACACCTTTATGCCCCTCTCGTTTTCCGCGAAGGCCACCACCGGCTGAGGAATTTCCTCTTCTCTCAAAATCATTCCCGCTATTGTGCCGAGCACCGTGTCCATTATGTAGCCGTCTCCGTGGAAGTAGTAAAGGCCGTGATGCTGGTCCATCCTTTGCCGGGCATATTTGAGATACATGGATATTCTCTTTCTGTGATGTTCCAGTATTTCCTTTCCGTCGAATCGCTCCCTTATGCACATCTCTATTCCCCTCATCCCCTCTCCATATTTTCCCAGGGAATTGAGTATGGCGGCATATTCCCTCAAATCATGGCCATCCATCTCATAAACCTCTCCAAAAAGACGGGAGATGGAGGCATAATCGAAACCCCTTTCAAGCATGAGTTTTACCACCGATGAGAAAACCCTCTTTTTCTCCTCATGGGTGCATTCATTCCATGTTTTTCTGTAATCAACACCTATACTCCTCAAGAAACCAATGGCACCCCTCTCCCTTCTGAACAGCCCCGATATGGGGGGGTCGCTGAAATAAGCCAGCATTCTGAACAGGGGCTTGTTTCTCCCATACGCCCTGAAATCCTTCTTCACCTCCACCCTTGAATTTTTCAGCAATTCCCTGTTGATTCTCACAAGCCGGGTATGTTTCACATCCTGCAAATCCCCTATGGCACCTATCACCGAAATGGTGGCATCATCTTCCATAAAATTGGAAGTTATAAGATAAACCAGCCCCGAAGCTGATATCTCGGTCTCCCCATCAACTCCGTAGGCGAAGGGATTTAGAGAATGGACGCATCTGTTGCTGGAAAAATGATGATCTGCTATCACACCAGTTCCTTTTCTCATTTTTTCTGCATGGGCATTTCCCAGGTCTATGAACCATGTGAAATCACTCCCATTTTCCATCATAGCCGGGTCGAGATAGTTTACTATTTCCACCTCATTCTTTATCCCCATCTCATCAAGAAATTTTTTCGCGATGGCCCCCCCTGTTATTCCGTCAGCATCGCAATGGGTAACTATGCGAACGAAATCCTGCTTTTCTATAATGCCCGCAAGATGCTCTGCTTTCTTTCTGATTCCCATCCCCTCATCAGTATATCGGGAGGAATATATGAAGATTATGTTTTGTGTGAAGAAATTGATGAGATGCAACACTTTTCCCATTTGCAAAACATTTCCGCATCGCTGTGTTGCATAACTCTTATTAATTTCATATCCTCTCCCTTATTGAGGATGGGATATGAAAAAGAAGAGATGGGGTAAAGAAATATAAGGA
>JAGGZK010000010.1 GCA_021162065.1 Thermoplasmata archaeon | reverse complement strand
TCCTACATTTATTCTATCTATTTTATTGGTAATCTAAAAATTATTTCCAATGTTGTGATTGTTAACAATAAAAACTTTATAAATTTTCACATCATTTATTATAGGCAACCCAGGCGGGCAGGTAAAGAAAAATGTCTGGGATGCCAAAAGGAGGTTAAAATGAGAATAATCCATGCTCTGTGGATTGTCATCATCTTAGTTATTTCATCTTGTGGACTTGGGGACGAGCCTACACACCCTTTATGTATTGAAGGAGGGAAGATAATACATTCTCCTGCTGAAGAAATATGCGAAAATATCACCACATTTCATGGGAATACCACGGGAATTAATAAAAATTGGTATGTCCTCAAATTTTCCTCCTCTTCGTCAATATATATAGAGGAATTTTATGCTAATTTTTCGTATAAATGCAACAATTCCAGAGTGGATTGGTGCGGATACGTGTTTACAAATTCTACATACATTGATTTTGAAGCAACAATTACAGAAAAATTGAATGAGAGTGAAAGATTTTTCCATATACATGTGGGACCTTTTAATTATACCTCTAATAGATTGGCTAGGTATTCCATAGACTCTCGGACCATAAAAATGTGGATACAGAATTTTACCCTCCCTCCTGGCACTTGGTATCTCATTTGCTTTGCCGGTGAAACAGTGAGAAGTAAAATAGAGATATGGTTCAATAGCTCCGCAAATATGGATTTTTTAACAACTGAAGGAAATGATACATTTGTTTTGTTGCCAGAAGACTTTTTAGGAAATGTCAACATAAAATTTGGTAATTATACAGTTGGGGTATTAAATGGAAGAAAGACAGTCAAGATAGACAACACTTTTGTTGGCGTTCATTATTCCATATCTGGATGGGGATTTGAAAGATTCCAATATACTGATCCTGATGGAAATACAGAAAAATTTCTTCGATTGTTCCTGGCCAATCATAAAACAACTTTTGGCAATACCACTCAGTGTATTATTGGAAAGGAAGGGACATGGGATTTTAGGGTAGACCTATTAATGTTTGGCGGTATATTTACCAACAAATATTTTTGTCCTGGTTTTGGAATGTCTTTATTTGGTGCTGATGTAGAATTGCCATAAAAAAGAGATAGCACCCCTCTTCCCTATTTTTGTGTTTCTTTACTCTGTTTAATAATTTCTGCAATTTGTTTTATCGTTGCCGTTTTGCTGAATTTTTTGCCCACCAGCACCCTGCCCTCCTTCCTCCACCATCTTGCTGGATACGCTGCCTTCTCCTCCTTTACTGCTGCCAGCCCCAGTTTTTTTGCTGCTTGAAGGATATCCTCGACAGTGGGATTCTTCACCGCCAGCTCCTTTGGAACGCGCCTCCCCTCCAATCTGCTGGCATCCGCATCAAAATAGATGGGCCAGAGCACCCATTTATCCCTGTTCCTCATTTTCTGCTTCTTCTATGAGGACGGCGTTGACGCATCCATCCTGGCCGGGGCGGGATGTTATCCTCGCCTTACCCATGTCTGTGATGACTATGGCTCCCTTTGTGATTATATCCCTCCTCACATAGTGGGGATTGGCCGCGTTTTCCAGCACGTCCTTTATCTCCACCTTCTTTGTTTCCCCTGTTTTAGGATTGGTGACATTGGCATATCTCTCCCCGAGGATTCTGATTTTGTAATTTCCTCCCCTCACCCTTATCTTTCTTATCTTTCTCTCACCTATTACTGCTGGTAGAGGATCTCTTCCAATCTCATACTTTCTCTTTTTCCTCATCGGCCTGTATCGTCCACCTGTCTCTTTTCTCTGGCTTCTTCCGTGCCATTGCATAAGGGGGAAATGAGAAGTTATAAATAAATTTTTGGTAAAGGATGGGAAGTCACTCATTGGTCAAATACAGCAATCCAGCTATTTTTAGTGCCTCCTATTTTTTTGATATTCTTTTGAGATACGATTTAGAAATTTTTTAACATCTTTTTGTTCAGCAAGTTTTGTTTTTAAGAATTCCAAAGCATATTTTGAGTATTTATGCACTTTTCCACTTTTATTTGTATCTGTTACCTTAACTCCAATATGATACTTTTTATTTTCTTTTAGTCTATATTTCCAAATTAAGATTTGAACATCATAAGGTCTTAAGTTTAATTGTTCAGCCAAATGTTTTTGTAAAAAAGGATAATCTCTGTCGGGATCTAAATCAGGAATTACTATATCTGCTGTTTGAATTTCTCCAATTATTTTTAAGGTTGGTTCTCCTTCTTTCTCAGTGAATTTACCTTCTTCCACAAACTTAACTTTTTCTCTGAGATCTTCTATTAAATTTTTATCCATCACTAATTTGGCATTTCCTAATTTGCCAATATCTATTCCTCCAGTTAATAGGTCAAGCAGTGCTACATTTGATGGTCCTATTTTAGCAATTCGTTCTATATGTTTCATCCACATCTGGCGTTCTTTTTCTCTAAATTCATCAATTATCTTTTTTAATTCGGAATATTTTATTTTCCGGCTCTGCCCCCTATATCTAAAATAGATTTCTCCAGATTTTATGTCATTACCCGCATTTTTCTTACAGATTATGGGTTTTTCATCTGATTCATACACATAGATATAACCAAAAGATTTGCTCTTTGCCTTAAGGACTCCGATGTCCCATTTGATTTCCGGGTCAAAATGTTCAACTAAAAAAGTAGTTATTTCCTCTTGACGTAAATTATCGAATTTATCTGGGTTTATCCCTAGAAGCTTTCTAGGGTGATCCTTAACTCCAAACAAAATATATCCTCCTCTATTATTAGCAAATGAAGCCATAATTTTGGAGTATTTGGGCATATTTCTTATATTGAAATTTTCTTTAAACTCCAATGTTGTACTTTCTCTATGTGTTAAATAACCTTTGTCATTTACATCTTTTAAGATTTCAATCAAAAATTTCTTATGATTATTTCTTGTTTTCATGATTAAACACCTCATCCAAAATACTTTCCTTCATTTCTTCAAGTTGGTTTATCTGATTTTGGATTTTTTCTTTTAGTGCTTTGATTTTCTCATAAACTCCATCAAGATAGTTTGCTATTTCTTTTTGCTTTTCAACGTCTGGTTGGTTGTTGCGGAAGGGGATAGGGATTTTGAGATTTTTGATCGTTTCCAGTTTTAATGAAGGATAACTACTGTTGGGAGAAATATGCTTTGACATATCGATCTTTGAAAGATAAAACAACAAATAACGAGGATAGGATTTACCTTCTAAAGCAATTACTCCAGCTAAGTGATTAACAATAAAGGCTGCTTTCCCTAAAATTCCTCTTGAGTTAGTGAGTATTGCAGCTCCACTTTTTGGAAAAACAATGGTATCTTTTGGAGCTGACACCAATTTATTTTTTTTTACACCTTCTTCATTCAATTTATCTCTTGTATCAAATATAGGAGTATAATTTTTTCTTGCTCCTAAATCTGAAACCCTAACAAAAAGATGTTTGCCATTCTCATAAAATTTTTTGTTTTGAGGTGCTGTGCTTCCACCTATGGTTTTTGCGATCTCCTCTAATCTTACCTCTCTCCACTCTTCCCTTTCCTTCGGCTTAAACGCATGCTCCAAAACGCTTTCCCAGAGTTCATCAAGTTTTTCAAGTTCCTGCTTTTTCTTCTCCAGAATTTTGTCAATCCTTGAAAAGTTTGCCTCAATGTATTCAACGATTTTCTTTTGAGTTTCTAAATCTGGCTTGCCATTGCGGAAGGGGAGGGGGATTTTGAGGTTTTTTAATTGCGTTGCATTAACCCCTTCCTTAAGCTTACCAATTCTGTTAAGAGTTATTTGATCCCAATATTTTTGACTCTTAGTAAAATAATAAACAAAATCAGGGCCAACTTTTTCTTTATCTACAATACAAAAACGTATCAGATACGATGCAAAAACACTCTCCGGTGGATTTTTAATAATACATGCTTTTCCTGTCGTTCCACCAATACGGGCAATTAATATATCCTCATCATTAAGTTTATATTTTGCATAGTTTTTCTCATCTATATCGCAATATGGAACATTATTCCATTTTACTTGACTTGTTTCTAAATCAATATCTGTGATCCTCAGAAATTTGGGGCCTCTTTTATCGTGTTTTGCTTTTTGTGTATACCCATATTGCAAAAATCCAATTTCCCCCAATCTTACCTCTCTCCACTCAACTCCTTCAACTTCCCACGGCTTTTGGGGATTGGGGAAATCTTTTAGTTTTGTCGTTTTCATCTTAATATCTCCCTCAACTCCTCAAATAATCTCATGATCTCCTTTTCCTCGTTCAAAGCATCTTCCAAAATCTCTCCTGCTGGTCTATATTCTTTCTTTTTCAATTTGTTGGGGTTTCTCGGCGTGAGTTCATAAGTTTCTTTATCAATCTCATCGATTTTGACAATCCATGAGTTTTCGCTCATCTCTCTGTTTTGCCATTTCTCATAGCAATCCTGCCAGTCCTCATCTCTCATGGGTCTTGTTTTCGTAAAGTTTTTCATTCCTTCCGGTGGCTGAATTTCGTAATACCATATTTCCTCCGTGGGTGTTGTTTTATCAAAGAAAAGCAGATTGGTTTTAACAGGAGTTTTTCCAGAAGCGGTGAAAACACCTTTTGGAAGAGAAACAATCGTATGAACATTGTAGTTCTCAAGCAATTCCTTCCTCACTCTTACAAATGGTCCTGTTGTGTTGGATAATACTCCTTCAGGAACAACTATTCCGACCCTTCCACCCTGCTTTATCTTTCTCATAACATATTGGAGGGCCATAAGCTCTGTATCGGAACTCTTGATGGGAAAATTGGTTTTATATCTCTCATCAAATTTTCCGCCAAAAGGCGGATTGGTGAGTATAACATTAACCCTATCCTTTTCCTGTATCTTTCTTATATCCTCAGCAAAAGTGTCCATTTTGTATATCTTTGTTGTGGGGAGATTGTGCAACAGAAGATTCATTATCCCAATAAGGTAAGGAACATCTTTCTTTTCATGTCCCATGAACATGTTATTCATGGTTTGGGTTTCTTTTGTAGTAAAAACATCCTTGCTTTTGAGGATGTGATTGTAACTTTCAATAAGAAAACCGGCAGAGCCTAAAAAGGGGTCTAAAATTGTCTCACCAAGTTCAGGATTTATAATTTTAACCATAAGCCTTATTATCGGTCTTGGGGTGTAATATTCCCCAGCATATTTGCCCATTTCTCCGATCTCTGGTAAAAGCTCTTCGTAAAGCGCAGAAATGACATAGATGTCTTCCCTGCTCCTAAATTTTAATTCATCAAGGAGCAAAGCAACTTCCCGCAGTTTATATCCATCTCTTAGGAAATTTTGTATTTCGTTGCCACTGAAAATTGTGGAGATAAGTTCCTTTTCCCCATCGCCATCTAATCTGGCAAGAAAGGGAAATAACTTGTTATTGATAAAATCTATGAGTTCCTCACTTCTCCAATCCCTGTGAACCCAATCTTTCCATCGATATGGTGATGATATATTTCTTTGATATTTCTCGCCTTTCAGTTCAGCCTTTAGCTCTCTCTCATCCTCCAAATCATCGTAAAGTTTTAAGAACAGCATCCATGAGAGTTGGATTATGTAATTAACTGATGCAATCTCATTCCTGAGTAAATCGCAGGATTGTTTAAATTTTGATTTTAACGTTTGTCTGTCCATCTATATCCTACCTCCTATCCCATATAACCCCTGAGAGATATTTTCAAGTGTGTTTAAAAGATTGTCAACTCCTCCAAATGATTCTATTATCTCGTTCAGTTTGGCAATCTTCTGTATATCAGGAGTCTCTAAAGCATCAGGAGAAATTTCTTCAATGCCTCCGATTCTATATTTCTCTATGAGATTAAGCAAAACTTCTTTTGCTGTCTCATTGAATGACTCTATGAGTTGATATTTTTCATTCAACAAAGCCTGGGCCCTATCATCTCTACTCAAAATGGGAGCATCAAATGCGACATGCGCGATAATATCAAAAGCATCGGCATCTGGTCTATCTAACAATTGTGCGATTAACTCCGGATTTATGCTCTTTGCTTTTAACTCCTCTAAAAACTTTTTCCTGCTATCTTTGTTTATCCAGATTTTTCTTAAATCATCCAAGGTAAGCACCTTTTTCCTTACATTTTCCTTAGCATATTCGATATATTTTGCCTTGTTGAGTTTTTTGCCCTCCACCTCAACATAGATCTCTTCTTCAGTGTAAACATTTATCCCCTTAACAATTATCTTACCTTCCTTTGGTTTTTTTCTCTTTAATTCAATTACAACTGCAATTTTATCTTTGAATGGAGTAGGTTCTACGCTTACCTCCCTTACTTTATAATTTTTTGCCTCCACTTTTACCTTTATTGGAGAATGGGGACAACCATCTATGATAAACTCTCCGTTCTCGTTGGTTCTTGCTGGTTTAACCATGTTGACACCGAGTTTGGCTGCAATTCTCGCATTGGATACCGGGGTGCCATCCTCGCTATCCACCACCTTTCCCCTTACAAAGAAATCAAAAGGGCCTTCCGGAATGTCAGGGATATGTTCTTCTGGAGGCAAATCCCATGGATCTAAAAGGCGTGTGGCATCTACGAAATCTACAATCCTGAAGAAAAATTTATTCGCATCCTCGCTTATTCTGCTTCCTCTACCCATTATCTGCTTGAAGAGAACCTTAGATGCAATGGGTTTCATAAATACGATGTTTTTAACTGGGGGAATGTCAACTCCTGTACTTAACAGATCCACGGTTACAGCGATGACTGGTGTCGGATATTCCGAATCGGCCATCTTGTCAACGAGTTCCCTTGCGTTTGGTTCCTCGTCAACAATTCTCACCACGAAATCATCTGCATTAAAACCCGTGGAATAAATTTCGGAGGCTAATTCATTCTGCAGAGTCCTTACAACATCTAAGGCGTGTTCTTTTGTTACACAAAAGACAATGGTTTTTTCTGTTGGACCATATATCTTCAGGATTTCTGCCAACTTCTTTGTCATTGTTTCTGTTCTATCTGGGAGAATGATGGCTCTTTCAAATTCTCCTACAGAATAAAACTCTTTAACCTCCATTCCTTCCGGAACATCTATGATGGCGCCTTCACTCGCAACATCGTTCAAAAATAGACCTCCTTGTTTATCAACATTCATATAAATCTTATGGATTTTATAAGGGGCCAAAAAACCATCTTCTATTCCCTGTCCCAAACTATAAATATAAACTGGAGTACCAAAATAGGCATAGGTATCAATGTTGTCATCTCTTTTAGGGGTTGCGGTCATACCAAAGTGGACAGCATCTTTAAAATGGTCGAGTATTTCTTTCCATCTTCCATAGCCAGAACGATGACATTCGTCAATAATTACCATATCAAAAAAATCGGGGGGATATTCCTGATACAATCTTTTTCCATTTTTTTCAGAATAAAGAGTTTGGTAGGTAGCAAAATAAATATCTCTTATTTTGGGGGCTTTGCCCTCCTTTATTACCTCTCTTGCACCTCCAAAAGGTTCAAATTGGTTATATGCCTGATTTCTTAGGATGATTCTATCTGCAACATATAATATTCTTCTAATTTTCTTGGTGTTGTAAAGTTTCCATGCCACCTGAAAGGCCACATAGGTTTTTCCTGTTCCTGTTGCCATAGTTAATAGGATGCGTTTTTGTCCGCTCAAAAAGGATTCGATGATGTTTTTTGTTGCTGCTATCTGATAATATCTTGGGTTTTTGTTTTGAAAAATTTTGTAGGGGTACAAAAGAGGATTAGCATCTCTATCAAAAGCGAGTATTTTTTTAAATTTCCATTGGGAATATCTTTTCCAGAGTCCCTGTGGAGATGGAAATTCATCGATGGTTCTTTGTTTTTTGGTTATGAAATCGTATTCCTCGATTTTATGGCCATTTGTTGAGTATGCGAAAGGAACAGCAAGCATCTCAGCGTAGCCCTTTGCCTGTTGCATTCCTGCTGCATGATGTTTTTTCTCTTCTTTTGCTTCAACTACAGCGATGGGAAAATGTCTTTCGAGAAACAGAATATAATCAGGTTGTAGGGCATCCTTCCTATTCCCATAATCATCTATGATTCTTCCCTCTGTTATCTTTAATTCTCTCTTTATCAAATCCTCTGTCCAACCAGATTCATGCAATTTTGGGTCTATTAATTTGACCCTTGTCTCTGTTTCATTTAAACTGTTTCCACTCTTCATCCCCATCCTCCAATGAGTTAAAATTAAATTTTGTAAACCTATCTATCATCCAATCTACTATGATTTTTCCCATTAAAAATGTTGCGTTATGTGGGAGTGTGGACAGATGGCCTGAAATTGGTTTAGGGTTTGATATTATTATTTGAAAATATTCTATTTTCTCTCACTCACCAAACAGCTCTTCAAACTCCACATACTCTCCTTGTTTCATCTCCTCTCTTACCTCATCCACCTCCTTCTTTTCCTCCTCGCTTAAATCCTCATAACCGAGAAAATTGTCTATTTTGGTGTTTAACTCGAGAATCATCTTCTCTATATGATTTATCTTTTCAAGGAGGGTGTCACCCATTTATCATCACCTGTTGCTATTATACTGCCACACGATATTTAATATTTTCTTAAATGAATGCCTCCATCAGCAAACTTTTTATACTCATTGGAGGGAGGGCATGACTTTAAAAACCGTTGCGGATTATGAATAAATGGCCGTCTCCAGCCTTGAAACATTGATGGAAAAGTGGGAAAGGTTCTTTCAGGATTACTGCAAGGACGAGATAGAAAGCACGGCCCTTCTCTATCCGGAGAAGAAGAGTTATATAATGGATTACTGGGACGTGGATAAATATGACTCCGAGCTGGGGGAGCAGTTGCTTGAGCGTCCCTATCTTGCTTTATATGCTGCTGAAGAAGCGTTGAAAAGAATAGATGTGGCTGTTGAAACGCCTCCATTGCACTTCAGGGTCAGAAATATACCGGATATGAATAAGGTGGAGATTAGGGATTTGAGGGCCGTCCACCTTGGAAAATTCATTTCTGTAAGCGGATTGGTGAAGAAGGTTACTGAAGTAAGGCCAAAACTTCAGGATGCGGCCTTTCAGTGTCAGAAATGCGGGGCCGTCATCAAGGTTCCGCAGGAGGGAACTATACTGGCTGAGCCGTTAGAATGCTATGCCGATCAGGGAGGGTGCGGAAGGAAAAGCACCTTCAAACTTCTCACGGAAAAGTCGTTATTCATTGACTCCCAGAAGCTGGAACTTCAGGAAAGTCCTGAAGGGTTGCGAGGCGGGGCTCAGCCCATGAAATTGATTGTGTATCTGGAAGATGATCTCGTTGGAGAGGTGGTGCCGGGCGACAGGATAACGGTGAATGGCATATTGCGGGTGCAAACAAGAAGAAAGGGGAAGATGAAACTCACGGAGTTCAATAAAGTTCTGGATGCCAATAGCATAGAGATAAAGGAGCAGGCCTTTGAGGAGATATACATAAGCGAGGAGGAAAAGGAAAGGATAAAGGAGCTCAGCAAGGACCCGATGTTATATGAAAAAATAAGGGATTCCATAGCCCCCACCATATATGGGCTGGAGAAGGAGAAGGATGCCCTTGCGTTGCAACTGTTTGGGGGCGTTGCAAAATACATGCCCGATGGCACGAGAATAAGAGGGGACATACATATCCTGCTCGTTGGCGATCCCGGTACGGCCAAGAGCCAGCTGCTACGCTACATCTCCCAGTTAGCCCCAAGAAGCATCTACACATCCGGCAAATCCAGCAGTGCCGCCGGATTGACAGCATCTGCGGTAAAAAGCGATGAGTTTGGAGAGGGCGGATGGACACTGGAAGCTGGGGCGTTGGTCCTTGCCGATTTAGGAATAGCATGCGTTGACGAGATGGATAAAATGAATCCCAAGGATAGGGATGCTTTACATCAGGCCATGGAGCAGCAGGAGATAAGTGTGGCCAAGGCGGGTATAAACGCTACCCTTAAATCAAGATGTGCGCTGCTGGGGGCAGCCAACCCGAAATTTGGGAGGTTTGATGAGTTTGCGCCCATAGCAGACCAGATTAATATACCGCCCGCCCTTCTTTCAAGATTTGATCTCATCTTTCCTCTCACCGACAAGCCCGACAGGGATAGGGATGATGCCCTCGCAAGTCATGTGCTTACCGTACATAAATATGGGGAAGCGTTACAGCATGATAGCGAGGTGGAGATGGAGGGGATGAAGCCCGCCATAGAGCCGGAGTTTTTGAGGAAGTACATTGCATATGCCAAAAGAACGGTATTCCCCGTGCTTTCAGAGGAGGCGATGAAAAGGATAAGGGAGTATTATGTGGACATGCGTTTCAAATCAAAGGAGACGATACCCTTCACCCCCCGTCAGCTGGAGGCATTCATAAGAATTGCTGAAGCGTCGGCAAGGATGCGCCTCTCTCCGATAGTCACCGTTGAGGATGCCGACAGGGCCATAGGCATAGTGGAGTATTACATGACAAAGGTGGGAATGGAGCATGAACTCGGCACCTTCAACATAGATTTGATAAACACGGGCATAACCAAAACCCAGAAGGACAGGATGAAGATAGTGAGCGAGATAATAAAGGAGGTGTGCAACGAAATAAAGGACGCTGCCCCCATCGAGGAGATAATATCCAGGGCGGAGGGCAAGGGGCTGGAGGAGGATGAAATAAGGAAGGTTATCGAGAAGATGAGAAGGGAGGGGATCATATTTGAGCCGAGACACGGAAGATACAAACTCACCAGCGAATGAGATATGCATGAAGATATACAGGCAGGGTGTGGAGGTGCTGGTGGCGGCCTGCGATGCGGAGCTGCTGGGGAAAACGCTGAGAAAGGGGGAGATAGAGTTCCATGTGAGCAGCGATTTTTATGATGGCATTAGAGGAGATGAAGAAATGCTGAGGAAGCATCTTTCCATGGCCACCATCGCAAATCTTGTTGGTAAAAGAAGTGTGGGGTGTGGCATCGAGATGGGGATGATAGACGAGGAAAATATTTTAAGCATAGACGGAATACCTCATGCTCAGTTTGCGTTGCTTTAAAAATGTTCTGCGTGGAATGTGGGAAAAAAGGAAAAACATATCACGGGCTTTGCATAGATTGCTATCTGAAGAGGAAAAAGTTTTTTGTTATTCCGGAAAGCATTGAGGTGGCCTTCTGCAGGGAGTGCGATGCCTACAGGATAGGAAATGAGTGGAGGCGTGGCAACTTCGATGAGGATTTGAGGAGCCATATAATGAACAGCATTAAGGCAGAGATAGACTATGAGTGCATTATGGATGGTATGGAGGTGGTGTGCAGGGGCAAGTTTGAGGGCAGGGATGTGGAGGAGAGGGAGCATGTAAGAATGATATCAAAGGAGAAACTCTGTCCGGAATGCTCTCTCAGAAAGGGAGGATATTTCGAGGCTATAATCCAAGTTAGAGATGCAAGCAAGAAAATCATGGAGGAGGTGGATGGGATAATAAGGAAAAGCGCCGAGAGAAGCGGCTCTTTCATCACCAGGAAGGAAAGGGTGAGGGGTGGCTATGACTATTACATGGGCAACAAGAAGGCGGCGGAGCATGCGGTGAGGGAGATAAAGTCCATGCCGGGGGTGGAGATGAAGATGTCATCGACCCTCCACGGAATGAAGGACGGAAGAAGAATTTATAGAGACACCTATAGCCTTCGCTTCACATCCCACATTGGCAAATTCATAAAACTAGATGATGTGCTGTATTACATAGCGGGGAGGGAGGGCAAGAAACTGGAACTTCGGGGAGTGGATGGGGAGAGGAGGCATGTCTACACAGAGGATTTGAAAAGGGCGGTAAAGGTGGATTTGAAGGCAAGGGAGGCGAGGGTGCTTTATGAGGAGGGCGATTACCTCCATGTGATGGACATGGAAAACTATAGAACTGTAGTTGTAAGAAAACCGCAGCACTGGAAGGGGGAAAGGATTATAAGGATAGTGGAATATGAGGGAAAGATATACGCGGTGGATGAGAATGTATGAGGTGATATCCTTCGACCTGGACGGCACTCTGGTCAAAATGGATTTTGTCAATCATGTGTGGCTGGAGAGGATTCCAGAGCTGTATGCGGAGAAATATGGAATGGATGTGGAGAGGGCGAAGAAGTATATCATGGATGAATATATGAAGGTCGGGCCGGAGGCCATAGAGTGGTATGATATCCATTACTGGATAGATAAGTTCAAACTGGATGTGGACTGGAAGGAATTGCTCATGAGTTGCTCCTCCTACCTTGAAATGTATCCTGAGGTGGAGGAGGTGCTCCGCAACCTCTCCGGAAAAAAACTCATCATAATATCCAATGCCGCCCACGAATTCATAAACGTGGAGATTTCCATACTCAACCTCTCTCCTTATTTCGACAGAATATTCTCGGCGGTGAGCGATTTCGGAAAGACTAAGAAGGATGAAGATGTCTACAAGATGGCGATGGAAGAGATGGGGGTGGATGGCAGCGATGCGGTGCATGTGGGCGATAACCTGGATTTTGATTACAGGGCGGCGAAAAGGGCGGGAATGGACGCCTACTATCTGGACAGGGAAGGAAAATGGAACGGTGGAGATGACATCGACATCGTAAGCAACCTCGCTGAATTCGAGAGGAGAATAAGGGAAAGGAGGGCATGAGAAACATTTTATAGCCCGCCCCTCTTTTTAAACATGCGCCTTTCCATAGGCGAGTCGACCCTTGAGATTGTTAAAGGGGATATAGTTCAGGAGGACACGGATGCCATAGTCAATGCCGCCAACTCCCGCCTCACGCCCGGTGGAGGAGTTAGCGGGGCCATTCACAGGGCGGCCGGGCCTCAACTGTGGGAGGAATGCAGGGCCATAGGGGGATGCGGAAAAGGAGAGGCGAGGATAACAGGGGGCTATAATCTGAAGGCGAGGTATGTCATTCACACCGTCGGGCCCGTCTATTCCGGAAAGAAGAGGGATGCGGAGATACTGGCAAGGTGCTATACAAGCAGTTTGAAACTGGCCGTGGAGCATGGCATAAAAAGCATATCCTTCCCGGCCATAAGCACGGGCATATACGGCTATCCCATGGAGGAGGCGGCGAGGGTGGCCATATCCACCATCATTAAGTTTCTGAGGGAAAATGATGTCTCCATTAAAGTGAGAATGGTGCTCTATGACAGCAGGGCATATGTCATCCACAAAAGGGTGCTGGAGGAGATAATGGAGAATGAAGATGGATGAAAAATTTGAGAATTTGAGGAGGAGGATTGTTGAGATGGGCAGGGTGATGGTGGTCTTTTCCGGCGGAGTTGACTCCACCTTTCTTTTGAAAACATGCGTTGAGGTGCTGGGGAAAGAGAATGTTATGGCCGTTACAGCCATCTCTCTCATACGCTCCCATAGCGATGCATCCATGGCAATTCGCATGGCAGAAGCGATGGGGATAAAGCATTTCATCGTCTCATCGGATGAGATGGAGAATGAGGAATTTCTGAAGAACGGCAGGGACAGATGCTACGTATGCAAGAACATGCTATTCTCCACCGTAAGAAAAATTGCCGAGAGGGAAGGAATAGAACACATTCTGGAGGCGAGCAATGCGGACGATGCCAGGGATTTCAGACCCGGAATGAGGGCGGTGGAGGAGCATGGCATCCATTCCCCCCTTCTGGAGGCGGGGCTGACCAAGGAGGAGATAAGGGAGATCTCCAGAGAGATGGGACTGCCCACAGCCGAGAAGGCGAGTGAGGCATGCTATGCAACCCGCATTCCATACGGGGAGAGGATAACACTGGAGAAAATAGAGAGGGTGAGGAAGGCGGAGGGGGTGTTGAAGGAAAAGGGCTTCAGAGTGGTGAGGGTGAGATGTTATGGAAGCATGGCTGTCATAGAGGTGGGAAGGGAGGAGGTGGCAAGAATGATGGAGGAAGACATAAGGAAAGAGGTGGTGGAGGAGATTAAAAAAGCAGGCTTCTCCCGCGTCTGCCTCGACATGGAGGGCTACAGAAGCGGAAGCATGAATGTGGGATAATTTAACAATACTTAGCAAAAAGGAACGGATTTATCTCAGTAGGAGAAAAATGAATTATGAAGAATGGAAAAAGAAGAGAAGTTTAGAGAAAATATGCACCTAAAGATAATTTATTAATCCTATTGGGCATAATACTTTTAAATATCTAAATTTATATGCCATTATGCAGTCTGAATTTGTAAAATTTTGTTTTAGCTCTTGTTCGCAAGATTGTGCGAATGAAAAGTGCGTAAAATACTGGTTAGCTGAAATCACATCATTAGGGGGAGAAAAACATGATTCCAAAAGATATTAATAAAATCACAGAAGAAGATTTACAAAATTTAATAAATAATTCAGTTTTAGAAAGTAAAACTATAGAATATAAGCGAGATTTGCCAGGTAATTCTGATTCTGATAAAAAAGAGTTTCTTGCTGATATTTCATCGTTTGCAAATGCTAGTGGTGGTGATATAATATACGGTATTGTTGAAGATACTGGATTACCAACAAAATTGGAAGGTGTAGAGATCGAGAACATTGATCAAGAAATTAGTAGACTAGATAACATAATAAGGAATGGAATTGAACCAAGGATATTGGGGATAACTTTTAAAACAGTTAACCTCTCAAATTCTAGAATAGCTTTGGTGATTAGAATTCCCAAAAGTTGGATAGCCCTTCATCGTGTATCCTTTAAAGGTCATGACAAGTTTTACTCAAGAAGTGCAAACGGAAAATATCCGATGGATGTTGCAGAATTGCGAATTGCATTCAATTTATCCGAAACGGTCACAGAGAGAATAAGAAGATTCAGAGAAGATCGAATATCAAAAATATTTGCTAATGAAACCCCTATCCCTTTTTATGATACTGCCAAAATAGTTCTTCATCTAATACCAGTTATCTCGTTTAACCCTGCTCAAGGATACGAGATAAATAAAATAGCTTCCCATCCCAAAAAAATGAGGCCTATATATTGTTCTGGATGGGATCATAGATATAACTTTGACGGATTCTTAACTTATTCCTCCACAGATGAAAAAGGAAAATCACATTCTTATGTTCAACTTTTTAAGAACGGAATTATCGAAGCTGTAGAAGGATTACTCCTTAAGCCTCATTATGGAGAACTTCTAATTCCTAGTATTGCTTACGAGCGAGAGTTAATTCAATCATTTTCAGATTATATTTCTATCCTCCAAGAATTGGAAGTGGAACCTCCTATATTCGTATTTTTAAGTTTACTCGGTGTTAATGGATACTCAATGGCTGTGGATGAATCCATATCTGTTGATGGAGTTCATACAATTGAAAAAGATGTTTTGTTGCTTCCAGAGACTGTTATTGAGAGTTATAATGTTGATGCAAAAGATATTTTAAAGCCTTCTTTTGATTCAATTTGGAATGCATGTGGATTTCCTAGATCTCTAAATTATAACGAAGATGGAGAGTGGGTAGATAATAGATACATGTAAAGATGCGTTGAAAAACATAAATAATTGTGAAATTCTATAAAGATAAAACTCGCTACCACAATCGTTATTACAATAGATTTGAGATTCTATCATCGAACCTTTCCCTATCTAACATACAAGCAATGCTATCCATATTCCTCTAATACTTCTTTCATGTGTAATTTGAGACGCTTTAACTGGCGCGGATTAAATACAATAGCATAGCCTGGAGCTTTACATTTCTCATTCAAAAACAAAAAGCCTTTTTAGTCATATGGGGAATTGAATGCATAGATTCTTTTTAACACCAAAAATTGGGTTGTTAAAGTAATATCAACAGTTGTTTAACAATTGTAAAATTTTTAAAGCATGTTGCATTATCCTTTCATGTGTGAGCAGCCCCGGCGGTTTGATGGCTGAAAAGGGCAGAAAGGAATAATGGAGAAGGTGGTGGAGAGAAACAGCCACAGGATGGATCTCGTGAAACTTATGAGGCGACTTCAATTCAATAAGACATCCCTCCGGAGATTTTAAAAAGCATATATAGGGGGAAATATATCGATTATGGGGATCCGAGAATGATGGAGGTGGCGAAGGGATATGTTCTTCAGGCGATTGTTTTTCACTCCACAGGAGATGCCTTCTGCGGGGATGAAAATTGCAGATTTTTCAACGCCCACTGGCAGGAGGGGATGATAGAAAAAATAAATGCTCTTCTGGAGGTGAGGGATGGATCTTGGCAGGTATGAGAAGCATGTGCTTCTCGAGGAGATAGGGGAGGAGGGCCAGAGAAAACTGATGAAGTCGTCGGCGGCCATAATAGGGTGCGGCGCTCTGGGAGGAATGATTGCCTCGCTTCTGGCGAGGGCCGGCATCGGAAAGCTCATTGTGGTGGACAGGGATTTTGTTGAGATGAAGAATCTTCACCGTCAGATTCTTTTTGATGAGGAGGATGCCGTGAACATGACGCCCAAAGCCGTGGCGGCCATGGAAAAACTGCGGAAAATAAACTCGAGCATAGAGGTGGAGGCAATGGTTGCGGATGTGAATCCATCAAATGTGGAGGAGATAGTGGAAAGCGTAGATATAATACTGGATGGTACCGACAACCTCGAAACTCGTTTTCTCATAAATGATGCATGCATCAAGCATAATAAACCATGGGTGTATGGCGCTGTTGTGGAAACAGAAGGTATAACCATGGGCATTGTCCCTCATGAAACGGCATGTCTTCGATGCTTTCTGCCCTTTGCCCCCGGGGGCAACACATGCGACACATCTGGCGTTCTTTCCATGGCTGCCACTACCATCGCATCCCTGCAGGCAACGGAGGCCATAAGAATTCTTGTTGGAGAGGGGGCGAGAGGGGAGGCGATACATCTGGATGTTTGGAGTGGGAGCGTTGTGCCCATAAAGGTGGAGAGAAATCCGGAGTGCATGGCGTGCGGAAAGGGAGAGTATGAATTTCTGGATTCATCCAGATACAGCAGCGCCAGGATTCTATGCGATGGGAAGACGGTGCAGATTATTCCGGGTAGCCCCATACCCTCTTTGCAGAAACTGGCCGAGAGGCTGGGGAGGGTGGGGAAGGTGGAGAGGGGAAGACACGTGCTGAAATTTAGAACGGAAAGGGAGGAGATGATAATCTTCGAGGATGGTAGGGCACTCATCACAAATGCCGGGAGTGTGGAGAGGGCGAAGGCGCTGTATGCAAAATATGTGGGAATATGAGATTGCTTCACCTCCTCAACCGTCTCAAATGGGATTCAAAATACGATTTCAGCAAGGTAAGAATATGGTATGAGGACAGGGCGGGGGGAGAAATGGCGTGTCTGAAGGGAGAGGAAATAGTGTCCATAGGAGAGAAGTTTCTGGAAACGAGCCGGGGTTACATTCCAGTGCACCGAATAAGAAAAATAGAATATGAGGGGAAAGTTCTCTGGAATTCCGTTAGCTCTTCTTGAATTCCGTGTACCCGCAGTTGCCGCAGCTCAGCCTGTCGGCATGCTCCGCCAGAAACACTCCAGGCCCACACCTGGGGCATTCCTTCCTCTTTCTCACAACCTTATCGTCCACAACCTCATAGAGTTCACGCTTCTGCATTTTCCTCACCCTCCTTTGCTTCCTCCTCCTTTTCCTCCTCTTTCTTCTCCTCTTCCTTCACTTCCTTCTTCTCTTCCTCCTTTGCTTCCTTTGTCTCTGCTGCCTCCTCCGTCTTGGCGCTGCCTCCTCTCTTGAAGACGTAATCGCTCTCTATTTTCCTTGCCACTGCCTCGCTTGGATACACCTTTGCATAGACCTTTGCCTCCTTCATGCCAAAGAGGGGCTCAATCTTCTGTATCACTATGTAGCCCCCCACTCCAAGGTGACCCTTCAGTGCATCCTTTATTTTCCTCCTCGCTGGCGTGCTGCCGTCGTACTTCACCCTGAAATGTATTTCCTCTCTCTCCAGCAGTTTGTTTTCCTTTCTACTATCTACCACTATCTCCATTTTATCCCTCTATCTCCTTCAGGAATTCGTCAACCCTTTTTCTTTCTTTCTCTCCAACATCCACCACCACCATTCCAACGGATGGCAGGCCATATATCACCGTCGTATCCTCCGGGGCAAGATATATGGCGGGCAGAGCAGCCAGGTCTTCCTCGCCCTCCACCTCTATCAGCGTTTTTTTGTCGCTGGCATATCCCGTGGCGATGGCGTTCCAGAGGTCCCTTGTTATCACTCCGGGCGGGTTTCTCACCCTTATTATCTCCTCTGCATGAAATGGTTCGCCTTTATATTCCTTTCTCTCGATTTTGTAATCCACTATCGCCATATCCGGCACTATTCCTTTTTCATAAAGGGTCATGGTAACCATATCCCCAACGGAGACAATCCTTCCCTTTAATTCCTCCCTCTCTATGCTTTCCGTAACCCTTCCCAGGGGTTTTCTAAGCTCTCCTCTTTTCCCGTCCGGGAGAACGTATATCATCTTACCTTCAGGGCATACTTGCCCGGCATTTTCAGATGCATTTTCTCGGCAATGACGGAGTTGCTGGCATCAATGACTATGAGATAACCCTGCCAGTGGTCGGATGTCGGCTCCCCACAGAAGGGGCATACATTCTTTTTGGTGAGAACATGACATTTCCTGCATGCCTTCATTTTTTATCCTCCTTTTTCTCCTTTTCCTTCCATTCCGGTTTGCCCAGTCCTGCCTGCCTCATGGTGAGACCTATCTTGCTTTCCCTGGGATTCATCTCGTTGAGGGAAACGGTGACTATCCTCACCCTTATTTTGTCCCCCAGTTTCAGAACCTTTTTCGTTTCCTTTCCCTCCACCCTCTTGTTTTCTGTATCCATCACCACCTTGTCGTCCATTATCTGGCTCTTGTGAAGCAGGGCATCTAGAGGGCCAATATGACAGAACACTCCAAAATCCACCACGTCGCACACCACCGCATCCACCACCTCATGCACCTCCGGTTTGAAAGTTAACGCCTCAAACTTCACCTGCTGATATATGGCTCCGTCCCCGTGCAATATGTAGCCCTCCCCTATTCTCTCCACGTTCCTTGTCATCACTATGAACCCATGCTCCTTGTCCATGGTTCCCTCAAAGGTCTCTCTCACCATCTTCTCGCTTACTTCATCCAAGTCCTCGCCAATATAGGCAGGGGGGATTCTGATGGTGTTTTCCATCTCCACCAAATAATACATGCGTTGGAAATATTCCATTGCTTATAAATATTTTTAATTTGATGCCCCTTCTCCTACAATTACCTTTTTGTATTCTGCGACATTCTCTTCTCATGTTCACAAGGAGACATGCCATAAGGAAAAGGGAGGCGAAGCAGATAATCCAGCACATAAACTCATACCTGGGATGCAGCATGGATGGCAGCCTTGAGATGGCGGAGTACAGGGGCAGGAAAATCTTTCTTGTGGATGGAAAAGTGGAAGGGCTGTTTATAGATGAAAAACCCTTTCTCACGGTGAACGGCATAAAGAGATGGGGGGCCAAGAATAAATGGGTGATGGTGGATGATGGAGCCATAAAATTTATCCTGAACGGGGCGGATGTGATGGCTCCCGGTATAATAAAGGCTGATGAAAGCATAGCAAAGGGAGACATTGTGTGGGTGTGTGATGGGCGAAATCTTCCCCTTGCCGTGGGCAGAGCCCTGATGGATGGAAGGGAGATGATTGCCGCCACCAGAGGCAAAGCGGTGGAAAATCTGCATCATATGGGCGACGAGCTATGGAAGGAGGGGGAGTGGTAGTCTCGCTTTCCAAAAACAAGAACCTTTTTATTTTGGCACTCCTTCTTTTATAATGGAGGAGTGGCGAATTCCCCTGACAATTCTTATCGTTGTTATCATATCAACCTCCGGCTTCTGGCTGCTGTTTTATAAATGGCTCATCAGAAACAGGGAAAAAATTCATGGAAGGCCCTTCGAGTATCTCTTTTTTCTTCTGCTCTTCTTTGCCGGCTACTGGACCACATGGATTTCCTCTGGCGCCCTGAAGGGGCCGCAGGTGGTGTCCCGTTTCTCCCTTGTGATTGCCTGCATCATAAGTTCCATATTCGCCGGCTATCTCCATTACATAAAGAAGATGTATACCTGAGCAACCATCATCCTTATATATGACTACCATATTCCCATTTTGCCTATGATAGGAGGCGATTATCATGCCAATGTATGTAAAATTTGAAATGCCCGAGGATCTGGTTAAGAAGGTGTATGAAGCGGTAGAGAAAGCAAGGGATGGCGGTAAGGTAAGGAAGGGGACCAACGAGACAACAAAAGCCGTGGAGAGGGGAGAGGCAAAGCTTGTTGTGATGGCAACCGATGTTTCTCCTGAAGAAATACTTGCTCATATGCCCTATTTGTGTGATGAGAAGGGAGTTCCCTATGCCTATGTGCCCTCCAAGGATGAGCTGGGGAGAGCCGCAGGGTTGAAAGTGGGTTCTGCCTCAGTTGCCATAGTGGAGGAAGGAGACGGCAAGGAGCTCCTGGAAGAAATCGTTAAAAAGGTTCAGGAAATAAAGGGATGAAATGGTGGAGGATAGCATACCTGCCGAGGTTGTGGAGATAATAGGCAGAACAGGGATGTCGGGCGAGGTAATACAGGTTAGAGTGAAGATTCTGGAGGGCAAGGACAAGAACAGGATAATAACGAGGAATGTCATGGGTCCGGTGAAGATGGGAGACATACTCATGCTCAGAGAGGCGGAAAGAGAGGCAAAGAGGTTGAGCGTGAAATAATGGCGAGGAAGTGCAGTTTTTGCGGGAAGGATATAGAGCCCGGAACGGGCATGATGTATGTTAAGACGGACGGCACCATATATCATTTCTGCTCAAGCAAGTGCAGGAAGAACATGCTGGAGTTGAGGAGAGATCCAAAGAAGGTGAGATGGAGTCTTCTGCATAAGAAGAGGGTGTAATCATGGAGCGCACCTTTGTCATGATAAAGCCGGACGGCGTGCAGCGTCGCCTGGTGGGGAAAATAATAGAGCGTTTTGAGCAGGCAGGACTAAAAATTGTTGCCATGAAGTTCATGGCTGTGCCAATGGAACTGGCGGAGAGGCATTATGAGGTGCATAAGGGCAAACCCTTTTATGAGGGACTCATAAAGTACATAACCTCCGGACCTGTGGTGGCCATGGTGATGGAGGGCGAGAATGCTATAGAGAGAGTTCGTACACTCGTTGGGACAACAGACCCCCAGAAGGCAGCGCCGGGCACCATAAGAGGGGATTTCTGTCAGCACATAGGAAGGAATGCCATACATGCAAGCGACGGAAAGGAAACGGCGGAAAAGGAGATTGCGTTGTGGTTCGGCGATGATGAAATCGTTGATTACAACATGGATGACGAGAAATGGGTTTATGAGTGAGAATAGATAACAAGTTTTTTATTTTCCATCTCCCTTTAATCCATGGAAGTCATTGAATGCATAAAGAGCAGAAGGAGCATAAGAAATTATAGGGATGAGACGCTGCCAAATGAAATCATAGAGAAAATTATTGAGGCAGGCAGATATGCCCCCTCCGCCGAGAACAGGCAGCCCTGGAGATTTGTTGTAATAACAAATAAAGCATTAATAAAGGAGCTTTCCGAGAAAACCAAGAAGGAGATAGCAGGCATGCTTCGCAGGAAAAGAAAGTTCAGGAAAAAATATCCAGGGCTGGATGATAGGCAAACGCTTCTTTTTCTCCAGGCCGTCGCCAACTCGAGCAGGGACGTAATATTCCATGATGCCCCTGCCGTTGTCTTCATAATCACAGAAAACAAGGCATTCTATGATGAGTCGTGCGCATGTGCTGCGGAAAACATGATGCTGGCCGCATGGAGCATGGG
>JAGGZK010000062.1 GCA_021162065.1 Thermoplasmata archaeon | reverse complement strand
TGAAGGAGCATAAAGAGAGTCATGGCATAAAAACAATAATTGTTGGATTGAATGAAATATACAGCGGAAAGTATTTCACAACGCAGGGAAGGGATGATGCGGAGAAGATAAAGTATTTCATTAAGGACGCCATAGAGAACTGGGGAATAAAATATGTCATGCTGGTTGGCGGCAGACAGGGAGGCGTCTTCAAGGAGAGATGGTTGATGCCTGTTCGCTATACCCACTTGGATGACCAGTCCAACTGGGAGGCCAGTTTTCTCAGCGATTTATATTTCGCAGACGTGTATAAATATGAGAACGGCAACATTGTCTTTGAAGATTGGGACAGCAACGGCAACGGCAAGTTTGCCGACTGGACCATGACGGGAAAGGATACACTCGACTTGCACCCCGATGTTTATATCGGCAGATTGGCTTGCAGAAATAAAATGGAAGTCAAAATCATGGTGAATAAAATCATAGAATATGAGAATTCCAACAGTGGCAACTGGTTCAAAAAGCTTGTATGTGTGGGAGGAGATAGCTACCCTGCGGAGAGCGACCCCTATTATGAAGGGGAGGAGGAAAATAAAGTTGCCATCTCATATCTGCCTGACTTTGAGGCAACAAAACTATGGACATCCCTTGGCACTTTAACGGGGCCGGAGGATGTGATAAATGCTGTCAATGAGGGATGTGGTTTTCTCTTCTTCGATGGCCACGGCAACCCCATGAACTGGGCAACGCACCCGCCACATGATGAGAATACATGGATAGATGGGCTTGGAGTGGGGGATATGAAGAATTTGAAGAACGATGGCATGTATCCTGTGTGCATCGTCGGCGGATGCCACAACTGCCAGTTTAATGTGAGTGTTTTCAACATTCTCAGAATATGGGAGGGGGCGAGATGGTATCAGTATATATACAGGGGAGAGACGAGCCCCGAGTCATGGGGATGGTGGCTTGTCAGACTTGAGAAAGGGGGAAGCATTGCCACCCTTGGCTACACCGGACTGGATTACTTTGCCATAGGAGATTATGACAATGACAGCATTCCCGATTGCGTACAGCATTATTCTGG
This sequence comes from Thermoplasmata archaeon, assembly GCA_021162065.1. Lineage (GTDB taxonomy): Archaea > Thermoplasmatota > E2 > UBA202 > JdFR-43 > JAGGZK01. The sequence continues at coordinate 40,482 of JAGGZK010000062.1, read as the reverse complement.
CTTTATGAATGTGAACTTCTTCAAAAACTATGCCAACGGCACCGACATACTCGGGCAAATACATGCACAGACAATAAATGACTACATAGCCACCCACGATGTCATGAAGGACAGCATAGACTGCAAGACCGTTGAGGAATGGGTTTTGCTGGGAGACCCAACGCTTAAAATAGGCGGATATGGTTCTTCCTAAAAGGTTCTACAACAGAGATGCCGCATTAGTAGCGGAGGAACTGCTGGGCTGTATTATTGTGAAGGAAGATGCTGAAATACTCAAGGGAATGATAGTGGAGACAGAGGCATACTACGGGCTCAGTGACCCCGCATCAAGGGCAAGGAGCAAAAGCATAGGAGAGATAATGGGAGGAGAGGCGGGCAGGGCTTTCATATACATGGTTCACGGGAATTGGCTTTTCAACATCACCACAATGAGGAAGGGGGAGCAGTCGGGCGTGCTTATAAGGGCTGTGGAGCCGCTGCAGGGAATAGAAGTCATGAAAAGAAGGAGAGGAACGGATAATATAAGAAATCTAACCTCAGGCCCGGGAAAATTCACCCAGGCCTTCGGGATAGATCGCACCCACAACAAAATCAAGATTTATCAGAAAGGAGAGATATACATTGAGGAAGGAAGAAAAGGGTTTGAGGTTGCGAGGAGTTACAGGATAGGGGTCACGCGTGATGTTGATATCCCGCTGAGGTTTTACATAAAGGGAAATAAATTTGTTTCAGGACCCAAGAACGTAAAAAAAGCGGGTTAGACTCTTATGCACTCTGGCAGGATGAATTTGCTTTACATCAAAATACTTTTCCACCATGGGAAGAAATTTGAGAGAGGGCATGCCAATAACTGCCTTAGATGTCCAATCCGCCATCTTCTTTATCGCTTCCCTGTATAACTTCTCCATCTCATCGGATAGGTGCGAAGCCCTTCCATAGGGAAAATCTGTGACTATGGCATCCACATGGGAAAAATCAAAATCCCTCATATCTCCCCTCATTATGTCATAATCGGAGATGCCGTAATATTTTAAGTTTCGCTCACACCCATCGGCAACGTTCTCCTTAATCTCTATCCCTCTAACATTACATCCCATGAGTCCGGCTTCTATGAGTATTCCGCCTGCGCCACAGAAGGGGTCCAAAAGAATCTGGCCTTCTTTTATGCCCGAGAGATTTACGAGCGCCCTTGCAATACGAGGATGCATTGCCGTGGGTAAAGAAAAGGGCCATTTATTTGCCCTCCTTTCCTCAAACTGGCTCCTGTCTATGGGGCAAATCTCCCTTCCGAGGATTATCTCTCTGCCTTTCTGAAGCATCCTTACAACATTTTCCGGGTTTTTCATGTTCACCCTCACCCCATATTCTTTAACTATCATCTCTCCCAGTTTCTTCCTTTGATGCAACCTCCCCCCCTCCACTCTGAAAGTGCCCTTTATGCGGAGATGCTTTACCGCTTTCATACCCTCTCCCACATATTCATTAATGCTGAAGGACATTGCCACTCTGGAACATATTTTTTCTATCACCTCTTCATTGACCTCAGCCACATAGATGCCGTTGTGGTAAATTTCTTCATACTCTCCATGATAGATGGCAAGGCATGCTCTTGCTTCTGCGGTGGGCAACGTTGGATGTTCTCGGGAGAGTTCAAATACAACCCGCATAAAGTTAAATAATCCATGATATTATAATTCCATGGGTTGCTACATCTGTGGCAGAAACGGCGAGGAGATATGCCATCACTGCTACCAGGAGATATGCCATGAACATGCCCATTTTGTGGAAGAAATATCTGCCTATCTGTGTTCCAACTGCTATGAGGCCCATATAAATGGCTCGGCAAACATACTGGCGGAATGATGTTCTTTTTTCGAACTTTCTTTTCAATTAACAAAGTTTAAACATGGATAGTAAATTCAGAATAGATGAATAAAAAGGTGGTTCTGGTAATAGATGATGAAGATACCATGAGAGATTTGATAAAGAGGAATCTGTATAAAATAAATGTCCCGGTCATTGTATATGAAGCATCCACAGGTGAGGAAGGAGTGGAAAAATACAGGAAGCTTATGGAAAAGGGAACGAAGCCGGATCTTGTCATAATGGATTTAAATCTCACCCAGTGGGGTGTGGGAAAGATAGATGGCGTGGAGGCCACAAGGCAGATTCTCTCCATAGATCCGGAGGCCAACATCTACGGCTACACCGCATGGTTCGCCACCGCATGGGCCAACAAACTCCTTGAGGCAGGCGCCAAGGATGTCATCGAAAGAACCATATTACCAGGAGATTTCAGGAAGATGATGGAGTCCATTCTTACCGCAACCGATAAAAAGAAAGAGGAGGGCCCGTAGCCTAGCGGACAAGGCGGCAGCCTTCGGAGCTGCAGACCGTGGGTTCGAATCCCACCGGGCCCGCTGGCCGGCTTATGGTTTTGAAAACGCTTTCCTTCAAAATCTCCAGTGCTGTTATAGTTTGTTATGGAGTAAAGAATCTATTTTGTTTCATTGTCAAGATCATATGACATAATTTTTAAATACTTGTAATGGTGATTTAGATGTGGAGGCAAAATGTGGAGGCGGAAAATCATCTCAATCCTGCTGGGCATTATTCTGCTACTTGGTGTTTTCCCGCACCCCATCCAGGGAAAGGACTCATTGAAGAATATTCCAAAATGGAATGTGGGAGATAAATGGGTATATGATGGGGGAGGAAATTACAGCATAGAAGAGAGCGATGGCACCATAAGAGCAAGCGCATCCATAAACGATTTAACACTTCAGGTAGATGAAATAAGAGATGAAGATTACATTCTCACCCTTACAGGAGATATTCATCTCGATGCCTATGTAAAAATTGAAAGCATATCACTGGAAACCACCATCAACTTCAACATGGGAAAAATTGAGGGTATGCTGAGGATTTCTGAAAATAATCTGGAAATTGAGAAGTTCATGCTGAATGTAAGTGGAGTGATAGTAATATCCTTAGCCCCGCTGCCTCTCCCTTTTAAGGCAGGTATCAGCATAGAATTTGTTCCAGGATGGAAAATACTGGATTTTCCCCTCGCCACAGGAAAGGAATGGAATACATCCGCCAGCACCATGCTTTTTAATGTGAGTGAGGACCTATTCAACTTCATAGAAAGTTTGCTCGATGCTCTCTCCAACTTTCTACCTCCAGAGTATAGAGACTTTTTGCAGGAGATAATAGATATGGTAAAGGATATGCTTCCTTTAGAAATAGATATGCCCGTGGCCTATATGAAATGCGAAGGGGAAAGAGATGTTAAGGTGAGGGCAGGCACATACCATGCATTTCTTATAAGTGTGGAGGACATTTTACCCATATATTTCGCCGAGAGTCTCGCCAACTTCATAAAACTGAATTATTCCCAGTCCGATTATGCTGGAGATATTGATGCAAAGGTGGAACTTACAAGCACGGATTATTCCCCACCTGGCGCCCCAGAAAAACCCTCAAAACCATCGGGGGCCATCAGAATAAGGAAAGGGAAAGAATATGAGTATTCGACGGTCACCACAGATTCCAATGGAAGCATGATTTCTTATGGATGGGACTGGGATGGAGATATGGTGGTGGACGAATGGAGTGCCTTTTATCCTTCTGGAGAAGAGATAACCATGAGCCATGCATGGAAGAAAAGAGGCAAATATGAGGTGAGGGTGAAGGCGAGGAATGAATATGAGCTGGAAAGTAAATGGAGTGAGCCGTTGATGGTAAAAACATGGTTAAGTTTCACAACCCCGCATCGATTTTCCTTCACAAATTTATTTTCCGATTATCTGCTTCACATCCTTTATCTTCATTTTTCCAGAGAAACATAGCCATATTTTTGCAGTATATATATGAAGACGCCCAGTCGCTCCCTCATCATCTCTCCGCCATACTTTTCCTCAAGTTCCTCTAATATGTCCTCCAGAGTGTGCTCCCCATCACACCTCTTCCATATGAAGCTGCCCACCTCATCCAGATTTATGTAGAAATGCTCTGGCCTCTTCATCACCTTGCAGAACCACCTGCCCGCTCTGCTTTTGAATTTCTCCACCTTAAGAACAACTTTGCCGTCTTCCTCCCCCCACTCAACATTCCTTAGGGGTTTCAGAGAGACATCAAGATTCCATTTCCTTTTCATACGCTGCCTTTCTGTATTCCCTAATAACAGCATATCCGAGAAGGAAGGCAATATAGCCCCATATGAGCATGCCGGGCCATGCCGGTGCATCTTCGAGTAGTTTTAGATTGATGTGCCCTATGATCAGGAAAGCACCAACCACGCCCATCAACGCCTCTCCTGCTATGAGTCCGGCGGAGAAAAGCAGTCCCACTCTATGTGCCCTTTCCTTCGGCTTTATTCCTGTTTTCTTTATCGCCATTTCCCAGTCACTTAACTGCTCCTCTTCATTATTTTCCTCGTCACCGACAGCAGCAGAGAGCCTCTTCAATCTTCTGTCCACAACAACCCTAACAATGCCTCCAATAAGGATGGGAACGCTCAATGTGAAGGGAAGATATATCCCTATGGCCACAGGGAGAACCGGAATGTCCATGAGTATAAGCACAAGGGCAAGAAATGCTCCAGCAATCACGAAGGGCCATACCATATCTCCGCCTATAACCCCCTTGACTATCCCTCCCATGAGGAATGCCTGCGGTGCGGGCAGATCATAACTTCCTATTTTGTACGCCTTGTCCAGCGCCTGAACAACTATCGCCAGTATGGGGGCTGCTGCGCTTACTCCAATAATCTCAGCCACCTGCTGCTTCCAGGGTGTTGCGCCAAGCATCTGGCCCGCAGCCATGGATTGCAAAACATCTCCAGAAATGGCTGCTCCACAACACACCACGGCCGCCATGGCTATGACTATCTCCATCCCAGATGTCCCTGTAACGCCGAAGGCAAGCATTATTATGCTCACAAACAGCAGCACGGCAACTGTAACACCAGAAATGGGGTTGTTGGAGGAGCCGAGCAATCCTGCCATGTAGCCCGCGATGGCGGAAGCAACGAAGGCGAGGAGAACAAGAAATATGGCCATGAACAAACTTATGGCATACATCTGGCTCATCCAGGCATAGAGCAGGAATACCGGAATTACCATGAAACCGATGGCAAGGAAAACCTTCTTCATGTCCAGATCCCTGTCCGTTCTCTTCTTTGTCTCTGCAGAGCCGCCTCTTAAGCCTATAACTGCCTCCTTAACTCCCTGGATAAGATTGTCCCTCAACTTCCAGATGGTGTACAGCCCGCCAACCACCATTGCGCCCACGCCAAGATAGCGGACATAATCACCCCATACTATCATAAATCCATCAAGGGGTGAGGAACCGGATGGCAATCCGGTGGAAACGAGAATGAGAGGAGTTATGATTATCCATCCGAGCAGACCGCCGGCAAACACATAGGCGGCTATCCTCGGCCCTATTATGTAACCCACACCCAGCAGGGCCGGCGAGGCGGCTGTGCCCCCATAGAAATAGCCTTCTGTGCTTTTCCCAAGGATACCGTACTTCCCAGCATTTATAACATACTCGATTTTTCCTCTGAAGACGTTCAGGGAAACCTGGGAAAACTTGACTATTCCCGCAAGGGCAGCGCCTACCAGCATCCAGAGGCTTCCGCCGCCGCCCTCCTCCTCTTCCTCCTCAGTTCCCACAGCAGTGTTTATGACGGCAGCCACCGCTATGCCTTCCGGAAATGGTAAGTCTGTCTTTACGATAAGGGCCCTTCTGAGAAGGACCATCCATAACACACCCAGTATGCCTCCAATGAGGGCTATTAGTGTTGTCTCCATATAATGAATCTGCTCCCATGCGCCTATCACCACGAGAGCAGGGATGGTGAATATCACGCCCGCAGCCAGTGCCTCTCCAGATGCTGCACCCATCATTCCAAGCGTTACCTCCAGCACACTCGGTTTAAAGGGTTTTAAAAGGGCAAGGGCCATGATGGCTCCAGGAATGGCGGCAGATACGGTCATTCCCGCATAGAGGCCAAGGTATGCATTGGCTGAACCCATAACAATTGCCAGAATAACCCCCACAAGAACTGCTTTCAGGGTTAACTCGGGAACGCTTTTTTCAGGCGGTATCAGAGACTGGAAATTTTCTCGGCTCATTTTTCTCCCTCTCCTAATCTTTTTTCATTTTATAAACCTTTACTCAATCAGTTTTCCATATTCCTCTGGTGAAAGGAGTTTCTCCAATTCCTCCTCATTTTCAATACTCATCTCCACAAGCCATCCATCGTCATAGGGCGAGGAGTTTATTAGGCCCGGCTCGTCATTGAGTTTCTCATTGGTTTTAACAACCTTTCCTGTGATGGGAGCGTAAACATCTGCCACGGATTTCACAGATTCCAGTGTTGCCATCACGTCTCCTTTTTTAAATTCTTTACCTTCCTCCGGCAATTCCACAAAGACAACGTCAGTTAGCTCCTCCTGTGCATGATCCGTTATCCCCACTCTTGCCACCCCATTGTTCACCATAACCCATTCATGATTTTCCGTGTACAGAAGGTTGTCTCTTATTTCCATGCATTAGGAAATGGCAAGGGAAATTTAACTTTTTTGTAATTCCCTTCATGAGTTTGCTACACCCATGAATGATTGAAGGGAGGGAAATGATACTGATTAAGAGCAGGATATCCCACCAGCCCCATCCTTACCTCAATACCTCAAACCACAAAATATTTGATTTCAAAAAGCATATACCTGTTGAGCGGGTGTGGTGTAGTTTGGTAACACAAAGCCCTGCCACGGCTTAGCCCCGGGTTCAAATCCCGGCACCCGCATAGATTTAATCGATGATCTTATTCATATTCCTCTGCTTTTTAAGACTATTAAAGCCATTTTCAAATCTTGGCACATATATGGATAAGAATCATCGATGGCATCGGCAAATAATATGTGTGGAGGCATGAGAGAATATTAAACTAAATCATAACCTAAAATAAATATAATCTGTGCAAAATAAAAATTTTGCTTGCATATTTCTGTGAGTTTAAAAAAGAGATCAAACATCAACCTAAGATTGTATAGAAGCCAAAATGTCAGCACTAAACTTAATAAATATATAATTAAATTAATAAATAGGTTCCGTATTAACGTGTATGCTATCTAAAGAGATTATTGAAAAAGTATACGCCGCAGCATGCATGCAGAGATGGAATGACCATATTCGCCCTGTAGAACTAACAGAGTTGGACAAACAAGCACATAAAATGATAATAGCTTATATTATAGCAAAATTTGAAGAAGAAAGAGGAAACTCCATAAATTGGATGCAGATAATAGAGGGAGATATATTTGAATTTCTTTACAGAGTAACAATTACCGATATTAAACCCCCTATTTTTCATAAAATTATGAAGGAACATAGAGAAAAAATAAATGAATGGGTAATAGAAAGAATAAAAAACGATATTCCGGATATCCAAGAAATTAATGGAGGGAAATTCTTTGAAAAGTTTCGAGAATATTTTAAGAAACAAGATTCATTTACCCCAGAAAGAAAAATTTTGAGGGCAGCTCATTATTTAGCTACAAACTGGGAATTCAGAATTATTTATAACACCAGCCCGTATATATATGGAATAGATAAAACTAAAGAAGAAATCGAAAATGCAATTGAAGATCACTATGATTTAATCGGTGTACAACAGATACTATTAGGTAAAAGGACATTTGGATTTATAGATCTGTGTGGACAATTAAGATTTCAACAGCGATGGTCGCATACCCCTAGGATACCTAGAACCTCGGTATTGGGTCATTTGTTAGTGGTAGCTATTATGACATATTTTGCTTCATTAGGAGTAAAAGATATTGAGGAAGAACAAATTCGTAAAAATTTTTTTGGTGCTTTATTTCATGATTTACCCGAAATATTAACCAGAGACATTATTTCTCCTATAAAAAATGAGGTTGGTGATGGATATTTGAAAAAGATAATAAAAAAAATTGAGAAAAATCAAATAGAAGAAAAATTATTGCCATTGCTACCATCTTCATGGCATCAAGAAATTGTAAATTACATAGATAGTAAAGAAAATTATAAACCCCCTCACAAAGATTTGATCGAAATATGTGATAAATTATCCGCATTTGTGGAGGCATCTCTTTCTTTACAACACGGAATTAAATCAGAAGATTTAGAAAATGGCCTCCAGGAATTACATAATAAGTATAAGGATTATAAGATTGAAGACTGTGAGGTCGATTTTGGACGACTTTTTGAAGAGTTCTATGAACCAGTTAAAAAGACGATAACATCTTGAGAGCATAATTATATCTCTATACAAAGAGAGATATCACGAATAAACCCATCAGAGCTTGATATCACATTTCAAATCAAATTTTTACCCATACCGAAAATTTTTTTATACTTCCTTTTCCATTTTCTATATGAATCAAAAAATCGCTGTTTTACTGGCCATAATGGCATTTCTGTCCTTCTCGCAGATGGCAACATCTGGAGAAAATTCTGTTCATGTGGCAAGCACCGCCGATTCTGGCAGCCACACAGTCCTCCTTGAGCTCGGCTCCCTGACAACATGCCCCTACTGCCCCTCCGCCGCGGAAGCATTGAAGGAAATAGCGTCATCTCCACCCTCACCTTTCTACTACGTCGTGCTTGTGTATGATGAAAGCGAGGCGGCGCAGGTGAGAGGAAGGCAGTTAAAGAATATGTATGTTCCCATGCTCTATGTGGACGGCGGCCATTATGTTGTGGAATGGGGAATGACTGGAAAATCTGCCTATGAGAAAGCCATAGAGGAAGCGGCAGCCAGAAATGTTCATGACATCGATATGACTTTGGAGGCAGCATGGAATAATGGGAATATAGACATCACCCTCACCATAGACAATCATGGAAGTGCGTATCTCGGCCGTCTACGCCTCTATGTGGTGGAGAAGGATTCCAGATGGATAGATTCCAAAGGAAAGCATTACAACAACTCTCTTCTAGATTATAAAGATAATTTCATCTTTGTGGGGGGACAGGGAAGTACCACCATTGAAACAAGCTGGGAGAATTCGTACGATTTGGAGGAAGGAAATGCCCTGATTATTATTTCCATATCTCACTGGCTTCCTGAAATAGGCGTGAATCCACCAAATCCATGGTATTACAAGTATTTCCTTGCATTTCCAGTAGATGAGTGCATAGGGGTGGAGCTGTAGCAGCCATCACCTCCCCTTCCTTTGCTTAAGATCGACCACATCATTCCATCTTTTCCGCAGCTCTTCCACCACCTCTCTATCCGCATCCATAAACTCATAGTTTTTTATTTCCTCAAAATCAACCCATTTGATGGCCTCATGCTCCTTTTTTATAATATTTCCATTGTAGCGGGCAATAAAAACATGTAGTTTTATGCCGCCCTTTTCCACACACATAAATTTTTCCAGTCTTTCCACATCCACCCCCATCTCTTCCATAAGCTCTCTTTTCAGACATTCTTCCAGAGTTTCATTATCCTCCAGCCCTCCTCCAGGAAATTCCCATTTCCCCTCCTTTCTTTTTGCTATTAATACCCTGCCGTCTCTTACAATCACTGCCGCCGTAACAATCACAATCCTAATTTAAACCTGCTTTAAATACACACCACATTAGCAAAACAGCACGATTCTTTTCCATATGACGATACTTTTAAAAAATCATTGACTTTCCTTCATATAGGGGCTCGTGGTCTAGGGGTTATGACGTTGCCCTTACGAGGCAAAGGTCGGGAGTTCGAATCTCCCCGAGCCCATATTTTATCTTTGGAGCATCAATAATGGGTCTGGTAGAACCCCTTTATTTCCTGTGGAGAAGGTATATGGCAGTTTTTCCACACATTTATAATTTCTTCCATTTCCTTTTCTCTTCTCTGGCCTTTAAAAAGATTCGCCAGATATTGCGTTCTCTCCCTTATATCCCTTTTTATGAATTCAACAATTTCCTGTGGAGAGTAATAGTTGAGTAAATTGAATCTCTCCGCAAAATTTTTCATTCCATGCTGGGTTTCCATTTCCTCTGGATCAGGAATCAGATATCCAAAGGCAGGATGCTTAATCCATCTCTTTATTTTATTATCCTCCAGCAGGTGAAGAAGTTTTTTGGAGTCCTCCACCCTTATTTTTTCTCCCTTGCCTGTGGAAAAGCCATCTATATCATGCTCCCCAACATATCCTGTATTTATAACAAAAAACACGAGTTTGCCATCCTCCTCCAATCCCATCCCTCTGTAAACCATAAACTTCAAATACGCCTGCTCCGCCTGCTCCCTCGCCATAAAATCGGTGGCTGCATACACGCGCACCCTTTCACCTGCAACCCTTCCCTCCACAGCAGAGGTGATAACACTCTCACATGCAGAGTCCAGCGCCACCGCCATTCTGGGATCTGTAATTCTTATCAGCGGTTCCAAGATGTCAAATCTTCGGAAACTCAAGCCTTCAAACCTGAGGTATTTTTCCCTTCCCCATCTCTCGTTGAGGTCACTGAATTTGAATATGAATCTTCCGTTTGTTGTGCCACTGCTTTCGTAAGATTTGCACTTTAAAGGACCTACGTTTCCATCTACCTCTGGCACAACCACCTCATAGCCCTTTATCACCTTCTTTACATATCTTACACCCTCGCAATCTATGTTCATGGCAAGGACAATGGCTCCCTCTCTGGATTTCATGAGCCCCTTCCATTCAGGACTACTTTCATCAATTCCCTCCGACTTTGCAAAACTCGCCGCCTCCAGCCCGATTATTTTTATGGCATTGATTTTTTCATCTTCATACAGGGGAATGCCGACAAGGGCATCGTCCTGCTCTATATCCTCTCCCACTGTAAGCGTCGTTTTCCCTGTGCCGCTCAACCCCTTTAAAATTCTTCCATCGCTGCATCCCGCATGGTATGAAATCAGTCCCTCACTCTCCGCCTTATGCCACACCATTGTCAAATTTGGTTTCTTGAATGCGCCACCAAAATAATCTATTCCAAGATTTATCACCTTTCTCACATCATCCTCCATCTCCGTAAAATCAAAAAGGGTGAGTGGCTCGTTTTCATTGAACTGGGGCCAGAAGTCCTTTATCCTTTCCACATATTTCTCAGGCAGCCCTTCGGGAATTATATAGTTTTTACAGGAAATTTTTATATCCTCGGGAGGGAAAATCATGAGTTTTCCCATCCATGCAATATAGGCGGAATGGGGATTTTCTATGCTGGTTATTATTTCCAATCCCACCTTGTAACCATTCTCCCCCTGGACACCATGCTGAATTATGCGGTCCATATTTTTTGCATATTCCTCCACAATCCTGTAAATTTTCTTACCCACATCCACATCAAAATATTTCTGATTTCTACCCAAGGAGTAATCATCAGGAACCATATAGAAAACTCTATCCGGCCTTCTTCCTTTCTGTTTTGAAGCAAAAAGATACTGGCCATCGGAAGTTATAACATAATATGGTTTAAGAAATTCTTTATAGAATTCATGGCCAGGATCAACTATTTCCATGGAGGGGTAATATTTGCATATATACATGCTTTTCGCATAATTTTAAAAAAATGCAAAAGATGATGAAAATTTTATTTCCCTATCTATACAGAATAGCATTCTTTCTCAGAAGATAGACAATAAATTCAGGCGAGGATGTTTTAAAATAAATGGGCCCGCGGAGATTTGAACTCCGGACCTCTCGGTTTCCACAAGCCCTTTGAAAAAGGGCTTTACCCCAAATCAAAGGGCTCCTATCAGCCGAGCGCTCCAACCTGGCTAAGCTACGGGCCCTGCAAATTTGTATTATTTTTAGATATATTAAATTGTTTATTGCTCCATAACATGAAAGAAATGTTTGCCATCTGGCTCGATTGTCTTATATTGGCCCCTTTTCCAAACACATAATGGGAGATTTATACATAAACCACCCATAACCCACCCCCCTTCATTTCCACTGGAAAGTTTATATGGGTGGCAGACTTTTAAGATTGTGAATGGAATAATACTCTCTGCCAAACAGGATACAAAGGAATTTCATCAGCTGGTGGAAACCTTGGGATATGAAATAGAAAAGGAATTCATCCAGATTCGAAAAGGCACAACACCTCTTTATCTTGGAGAAGGAAAAATAGAGGAGGTTAAAGAATTTGTTATGGAAAACAATGTGGATGCCATTTTTGTTAATGATGCCCTGAGGCCATCCCAATGGTTTAATCTTGAAAAATATCTTGGAAAAAAGGTATATGACCGTATAAGAGTGATTCTTGAAATCTTTGCGAAAAGGGCCAGCAGGAAGGAGGCAATGCTTCAGGTACAATTGGCGAGATTAAGATATGAAAGACCTTTTGTGAGAGAATTATTCCACAGAGTTAAGGAAGGGGAGCGCCCCGGATTTCTTGCAGGTGGAGAATATGTGGTGGATGATTATTATGAGATGATAAAAAGACAGATGAAAAGAATAAGAGAAGAATTAAAGAAGATAGAAGAGGAGAGGGCTATAAGGCGGCGGGAAAGAAAGGCCAAAGGATTCTATCTTATTTCGCTTGCGGGATATACCAATGCAGGAAAAAGCTCGCTTTTAAACACTCTTACCGGTGAAAAAGTTCTGGTGGAAGGGAGACTCTTCTCCACACTTTCCACAAAGACCAGCAGATTAAAGATTAAAAGCGATATCCCCTTGCTTGTCACCGATACCGTAGGATTTATACGGGATTTGCCCCACTGGTTGATAGATGCTTTTCACTCCACACTTGAAGAAATAACACTTGCAGATGTGGTAATTCTAGTAGTGGATGGAAGCGAGAGTTTGGAAGAGCTGAAAGAGAAAACGGAGAATTCGCTAAGGGAGATATTTTCTCTTAGAAATAATGGAAACGACATAATAATAGCACTTAATAAAATGGACATGATGGGAAGAGAAGAGGTGAATAGAAAGAAAAGGTATATCGAGGAAACCTTTAATTTACCATGTGTCCCCCTTTCTGCGGTAACCGGGGAAAATATTGAGATATTGGTGAAAAAAGTACATGAAATTTTACCAAGGACACATAAAATGATTCTAAAACTTCCTTTGCAGAATTTTAATGGACTACTCAGCTGGCTCAGTGAGGAAATGGTGGTGGAGAATATATCCTTCTCAGATGCTGTTATAGTAGAGTTGAGAGTAAACGAGAGGATAAGAGATAAGATAGTGGGAAGATGTGAAAAAGCAGGCGGAGAGGTGATCTTTTATGAAGATTGAGGAGAGAATAAAAAAAGATATAGAGTTGTTTGAGTTGAATTATGTAAAAGTGAGAAATGAAAAGGTGAAGGACATGGCAATCAGATATTATAATGATGCAAAGTATTATCTTTCCAAAGGAGATTATTACACCGCCTTTGGGTGCATAAACTATGCTCATGGCCTTATAGATGCCCTCAGATTATTTGTGGAAAAGGAGAAAGAATAAGACAAAACCTTTGCCGCTTCCTGTACCCTTGGGGAGGAATTTTTATGAGATGGGACGCATATCCTTTCAATTGATTAGCGGGAAAGTTTTTAATAAAGAAGGGTTTTTTGAGGTATGCATAAAATAGAGGTTGAGATGGGAAAGGATATTTATCAGGCAAACAGGAAAATTGCCGAAAATATTAGAAAAATGCTGGATGAAAGAGGAATAATGGCCATAGATTTTATGGGTTCCATTGGCTCCGGAAAAACCCTCATTATAGAGAAATTGATTGAATTGATGAAAAATGAGAAAAGAATAGGAGTTATTGTGGGGGATGTCACCGGAGACGATGATTATAAAAGAATTAAAAAGTATGGTGTGGACGTCGTCAACATAAACACAGGAAAGGAATGTCATCTGGATGCCCATCTGGTGGAGCATGCTCTTGAAGATTTGAATATAGATGAAATCGATATCTTATTTGTGGAAAATATAGGAAATCTTGTTTGTCCTGCTGATTTTGAATTGGGGACCCATAAAAGAGGTGTGGTAGTGTCTGTAACAGAGGGAGATGATATGGTGAGAAAGCACCCTCTAATTTTTCAGATATCTGATTTTATAGTCATAAATAAAATAGATCTGATACCTTATATGGAAATAGATATGGATAGAATTATGAAGGATATAGAGAGAATAGCACCAAAGAAGGTGTTTCTTACAAATGCTCGCAATGGAGAGGGAATAGAAGAGTTAGCAGAATGGCTGTTGAATTAACCATTGTTGGTGTGGGGCACGTGTTCAACATAGCCGAGAAAGTAAGGAAGATTATCGAAGATAAAAGACCCGATGCGGTGGCTGTTGAGTTGGACTATTTACGAGCAAGGGCCCTTCTTGAAAAGGAGGAAAGAAAAAAAATCAAAAATAATTTCCTCTACTATATGCTTGGCAGACTGCAGGAGAGAATCTCCAGTAAATTTGGAGTGGAGAGTGGAGATGAGATGCTGGCAGCGATGGAGGCGGCAGCGGCAACGGGAGCAAAAATATATTTTATAGATATGAATGCAAATAAAGTAATAAGAAAACTATGGAAATCACTCTCCTTTAAAAGGAAGATACAGATCTTTGCATCCGCTTTTCTATCGATATTTCTTTCAAAAGAAGATGTTGAAAAAGAAGTGCAACATTTCGAAAGCAATCCAGATTTGTATATGGATGGAATGGAAAAAAATTTTCCAGAGTTCAAAAAAATTTTGATTGATGAAAGGAATGAGCATATGGCTCATCATCTCAGAAATATTATGGGATTTGAGGAAAAAATTGTGGCAGTGATGGGGGAGGGACACGTAAATGGAATTAAAAAAATACTGGAAAAGGATGGGATAAAAATAGAGATAATACATCTATCTGATTTATTGAATCTTTAAGATTCGCTCTCTACGCCATCACTCAAAGTTACCCAGTTCTTTAATTCTTTGATAACATTTTCATCCCCAATATCTGCTTTAATCTCCTCAAAGGTATTGTAGGGTCTGCCTCTTATTATACTAACCGCCCTTTTCTCTCCAATTCCTGGAATGCTTTGCAGGGCCTTCATTGATGCTCTATTCAAGTTAAGGGGACATTCCAATCCTGTGACACTTTTATAAGAATGGGAAAAAATTTTCACATCTACAAATCTGTTGATCTCCGTTTTATAGGGGATACCCACAAGAATGGGATATGTCCCTATCTGCCTTCCAAAGGTTTGAGTTCCTTTATGAATTTCCATGTAAACATTTTTGAGAACGGTTCCATATGGAAGCATTTTTTTCAGGAGAGGTAAATTTATTTCTTCATTTATGGTTCTTTTAAACTTGATAAAAAGATGTCTCAAAATTTTTGTCTTCCCTCCTTTTATACTAACTACCTGCCTCACATTTATTCTCCTCAGCAAATACCCTTGCTCAACAATCTTTTTTAAAAATCGGTAATTTTTTGAGTATGTTTCCTTACTTTCTCCTGCCAGGCCATATAAAATATTCAAACCCGGCAGAAATTTTGGCATGCCATTTTCTCCTCTTTCTCTTCCTGCCTCATTGATTATTTTTATGGCTTCCATCACTTCTTCAGGGGAGGTATTTAGATTATTTCTTTCTATGACCTTTTCATCAGCACTTTCCATTCCGAAGGCGGCAATATTTCCTGGTGTGCAGTATTCTGCTATTCTTTCTGCTATTCTTCTGCTTATATCAGGCCATTCAGCAATTACGGCAGGATTTGCGTTGTCTATGTGGAACACGGCAGGTTTCAAATCATGAATGCCCTTCAGAATGCGATAAATTGCATTCTCATTTGGCCTGGGCCTTTCTTTTTTCCCAATACCCGATGCCTTATATGAGAAAAAGCATGATTGGCCACCGAGGCGAAAATTTGTAACTCCGTACCTCATTAGCTCCCTCACCTCAGCAACTATATCCTTTTCGTCTCTGAAAACAGGTTTCCCGAATGCTGGCTCCATACAGAAGGAGCACCCTCCTGTAAACCATCTGATGCAGCCACGATATGTTTCTATCTCTGCTATAAGGGGTTGAGGAAAATCCGGATGACGCTTCACCACCTCCGCACCATAAATGCTCCATCTTCTCCATTCTTCCATATTTCTCCTTCTATCATTTATCTCTCCATGCAAAAAGTCATAAATGAAGGCATCCCCATCCTTTTTTGGTGCATAGTCAACATATTTGCTTCCATCCACCGGTTCATTTCCTCCTCCCCCTCCAAAACCATATCTGGCGGCGCTTCCTGTAAGAATTTTGATTCCTCTGAAACCCTTACATATTTCTATAAATTCTTTAAAGGAAATGGGCATACCCCTCAAATATCTTCCAGGCACTATTGCCCCTGCGGAGATCAGCAGGACATCACCTTTTATTCTTCTACCTCTTCTCCACTCCTCGATGGTGATATACTCATATTTCTCTCCCGCATCTATAATCGCACCCGCGATATATCTCACATATGGCGATATGTATGGTGGGACGCCAAGGCAGGATGGCTCGTCCACAAAACCATCCAGCAAAGTAATCATTGAAAGTTAAAGTCCGCCACCCATATAAACTTTCCAGTGGAAATGAAGGGGGGTGGGTTATGCGAAGTGAATGGCTGAGGGAATAAGATTCCCAAAGTTGACTATTACTGCCTTCGCAGGGTCAGGCATAAAATTCATCATTTTCTGATATTCCGTCTGGGATTGCCATGCGGAGGCATTTATGAGAAGAACATTTCTATATGTCTCCACAGCGGTAACATGCACATGACCGGTGACAAATACATCAGGGATAACATCTATAACCATATAATCCTGCTTTTCAGGTGCAAGGGAGGAGACGCCGCCGTATATGGGCGCCATATGTCGGCGCCTCAGCATCTCCTTCATTATCTCGGCTGGCTGATTTTGGTTCATTCCGGGGAGGTATGTGGCGAAGTCCTGTATGGACTGGCCGTGGTAGGAGAGAACAACCACTCCATCCAGTTCCATATAGCAGGGGTTTCCCACAAAGGAAATGTTGAGAGATGAAAAAATATCCTTTATTTCTCTTTCAAAAGATGGTTGGGGGAGAGCTGGCCTTACTGCATCATGGTTGCCCGGCTGCATGATTATTCCTATTTCTTCAGGAATGTCCTTCAACTTTTCTGCAAGAACCTCATACTGCTGATAAACATCCTCTATGGAGAGGTCATCCTCCTGTCCCGGATATATTCCCACTCCATCTATATCGTCGCCAGATATGACGATATATCTAACTTTTTTTGCCACCTCTTTCTGCCTTTCATTCCCGTTTTTCCCTCCTATCCATTTTATGAATCCATTCCATTCCTCCTCAAGAAAGTTTTTGCTTCCAACATGCAAATCAGACAGGAAAACGACATAGAATTCCTCAGATGCAAAGTTTCTCTTTCTCTCCAGTGAAATCTCAGGTCTCACAATGCTTGTGGCAAAGAGCACGTCTCCTCTCCGCCGTCCCACCACTCCTATCACCTCGTCGTTTAATACCATTGGATCAACGTTTTTGGGCACGTAGACCTTTATGGAATCATCGTAGTCCTCTATATCAATGAAAAGGCCATTTTTTGATGGAGAGACATCCCTTACCATCCCTATGGTGGAAACATCTCCATCCATTCTTTTTGCCCTCTTTATGGGCATCGCATATCTCATTTCCTGCCTTTTTCTGAGAAGGGCACTCACTCTGTCAAATCTATCTCTGAAGAGATTCACAAAGTCATCTATCTTTCCCTCGCATGTACTATTGCCGGTAACATCTCTTATGACTCTCAAACCACCCTTTCCCTCTTCCTTTTTGCTCCCCTCCTCAAATTTTATCACTCTCGGGGCAGGCGGCGGAGGCGGCGTTCTTTTCTCAAAAATTTTCCTCACCATCTCTACGGTTATTATGAAAGGCCTCTCTCCCAGCTCCCTCAAAACCTCCTTGCAGATTTCCACCCCTCCCAGAGATGCAATGAAGTCCACTGCTTCCGGCTGAATCAACAATCCTCTTTTCTGAAAGAAGTCCACCACCCTGGCTCTCGTATCCATTTTGGCCGGCACGGACACGCCCCGGGTGGACGCCGCCAGCAGATGACGATTTGCCCGACACCCTTCTCAGCTCCGCGCCCCTCTGAGCACCTGTAGTTCCCGGTTGAGCCGCTCCCTTCCGGGCCTAACTCCTTGACCGGGATAAAGAAGGGTGTGCTGACCCTCCGGCCAGCCATCCCTTCACCCCAGGTCCCAGAGGACGAAACTTCATCGTCCGGCATCGGATCGCCACCCGCTGAGGGCGCCGCCCCGGTGGCTTCAGCCCCGGCTGAGACGATTTCCGGTTGCAGGGGACGCCTAACCCCCCGGCCTAGTCCGCACCATTGGCCAAATTCCAAAAGTGGGCAGCGTTAATAAATTTATGGCTTTCTGAGCAGAAGGAACTGGCAACGGAAGAGACGATAGATTATCCATCCAATGGCTGCCACCTGAAAGGCCACATCTCTTGCAAGATGCCAGAGGGCATTTCCATACTCATTTATGTGGGAGGAGCCGAAGGCCCTGTAATATCCCGCCCAGAAGGCATCCTTTGCCATGTAAACTGTGGCGACGGCGAAAATTACAAGGACAAGCACATCAAGATAAAACAACCATCTCTGCCAGTATTTTTCCATGGAGAAAAATTGCGAAGGGATATAAAAGTTTATATGTTTTGGATTTCACATCCAATTATGGGATGTTGATGCCCAGGAAGATGAAATTTATTGCCAGAAAACAGAGCAAGGCATTAAGGTATAAAACACTCAATCATCACACCTTTTTAAGGTAGAAATGCAAAATATCTCTGTTCTTCCTTCCTTTCACATATTTCGAAAAATAAAAAAAGAAGGGTGTGATGTTGAGACAATGCTCGGGGATGAAATAATAGCCTTCTTCAATGGCTTTGGTGATGCAGGAATGATGGCCGCATTATTCATCATATTCGTTATAGATGCCATGCTTTTTCCGGCTCTCCCCGAACTTTTTCTTCTAGTTATATATTCCACCCATCCCTCCATAGCCTGGGGGGTGGCGCTGGTAATGCTTGCCGCCTTTTCCATTTTTTTTGGCAACACCATGCTCTATTTTGCCGTGAAAAAGTTCGGAATGCCAGAATTTATCCAGAAAATAATGAGTAAATACTCTTCCATGATGATACTCCAGGATGAGAGAATGCTTCTCATCAACAGAATAGCACCTGTACTTCCCTACACCGGTGCATTTATTGCCGTGAATAACTGGGATTATAGGAAATCCATCATCTATGTGGTGATTGGGGGGGTGGTAAAGTTTTCCATCCTCATTGCTTTATCCGCCTTTTTCTATTCCATGTTTGAAAAGGGGGTGGCGCAGAGGGCCACCTTCCTCCTCATACTAATAACCATAGCCACGGGATTTATTCTATCCTATATGAGAAAAAGAAAAATCTATCGAGAGGGGGAAAAAGGTTAGGCGAATTTTTAGGGAAAGGTTGAGCAGGGTTGAAAGAAAAATAAACTCGAACCCTCTCTCTATTTTCACCACTCCGGCAAGATTGTAACCAAAAATACTCACCTGCCTCTCCATCTCCATTTCACATCTTCCTGTCAGGTTTTTTTTGCCACCATCTTTTCCAATATAAAAACCGGATACGACACCCGGAGATTCATATAAAATAAGTTCTCTCCAAAAAAATGATGAGAGACTGTCTTGGTATATATGGGGTTGATGGCCCATCTTCATCTCGAAGAATATGTCCATATCTCCCTTGCCATGTACCTTTATCTTAGTTGGAATGTAGGTGCCATGATAAAAGACTCCATCCAGATATTCATAACTAATCCTCCCGAATTCCCTTATCTTCTCTCCATCATAGAGGTAGAATATGGAAAAGGGGATGCCGTCCACCCAGAAGGGAATGGCGCCATAAAATAGGGTCCATCCATTATCAAAGGAGATCCATGCCCAGTCATAGCCAAAGGGATTGTTGGAGGAGATGATAAGGCCATTTAAGGAGACATTGCTGTTCCTCATCCACCATTTTGTAAGATTTATGTATGGTTTTATGGTTGCACCCCTCATGGGGTGGTGATAGCTCCAGTTCCCCCATACATGCTCGTAGTATCCCGTGCCATTAATGGTTTCTCTCTTCCCTCCATGCACAATCCATCCTTCAATGCTGCATTTTGGAATGAAGAGGTATTTGTAATATCCCAATCCCATGGGGAGTACCCCTCCTTCATCCTCCGCCACAAATTGAGGGGGTGAGATGGCGGTGAGGTTGAGGTGTATGGTAAAATTTTTTCTATCAAAATGGAACGTGTAGTGGGGATATGCTCCTTCAAGCCATGAATTGCCATAGAAAACTCTTATGCAATTTTTACCCTCGCAGTGGATGGCGGAAATATTGTCTCCATAAGAGCCAAGGTCATGGGTCTCATTGGTGTCCCAGTTAAAAAAGGTAAGAAAAAGGTTGGCGGCAGGTGTCTCCTTTTCATATTCAAAGGATGCGGTTATGCTGTAGTTTCCCTCTCCTCTTATAAATGCATCAACATTCCACCACTCTCTTATGGCGTCATGAAATCCATCAAAATCGGCTGCTTTTGAGCCATAAGGAAAGGAAAATGAGGCGATTATTATGGTGATTGAAAGCATGATTTGGAATCCTCTCATCAAACCTAAAGGAATTGTTGAATAAAAAATTTCTCACCATATGTTCATATTTCCTCATCAAGCCAGAACTTCTCCTTAAGGATATGATGGAAAAGATATATAAGCACCATATCCACCGCGATCATGGCCAATATGGCGAGGGGGACAAAAAACCATTTTCCTTCCGTCATTACTCCCCAGTCGAGGTACCTCTGCTCTATGAGCAATACCGCGCTGGAGAGGATGGACATGGAATAAAGAAGCATGATGTGCCTTTTTTTCTCAATCATATATGGTATGGAAAGGGCAAAAAACATGAGAAAGTACTCATAATGGATTTTGGGATAAAGGAGGAAATAGATTATGAGGGTGAGAAGAACCAGTTTCCACAATGGCATGTGATGGAATTTTATGTAGATTGCAAGAATGGCGACACCCATTAAAGATATCAGAACAAGGGAGGGAATGGTTAAATTTATGGCATCGAGAAGGCGCCACAAACTTATGCCCTGAAGTTCCTCTCCTTTTCCGAGAAGATAAAATTTGAGAAACCAGGTGAATCCGTCGAATGCCAGTATAAGAAAGGGAAGAGCAATAATTAATGAGAGAAACGTTATCACACCAATATGCCTTACAATATCTTTTCTCTCCTTAATTAAAAACGGAGGCAGTAGAAACACGGAATGCATTTTTATCCATACACCTATGGTGGAAAGAAAGGAATACCATATTTTTCCCTTCCCTCTGTAGAGCATTAGAAGGGGAAGGATGAAAAAAAACACAACTATGCTCTCATCCTGTCTGCATAGGGTGGGCGTGGCAAGAGTGGTGGGGAGAAAAAGGAATGCCATGGCCGCCAGGCGGGCAAGTTTTTTGTCCATGGATGAAAGGAAGTAATATGTGGCTGCGACAGTGAGAACTATAAAAAATGAGAAATATATTTCGAATGCGAGGGGGGAGGCGCCAAAAAGCACGGGTGGCACCAGCAGATAGTTAATGAGGGGCGGCGTCTTGGTGACAACATCTCTATAAAGCAGTCCACCATTCAGGATGGTTTTTGCCCGTTCTATATATAGCCTGTTATCCGTATGGTCCGTTGATGGGTCTGTATTTACTTTCTTATCTATAAAAAAAACATCCAGAGATATGAGCAATGAAAGGGTGATTACGGCAAGCATCACCAGTTTTTTCATGCTGAAGAAACGCGAGAGGGATTAAATTATTTCCCAAAATTATTATTTGATGAAGTGATAACGAAATGTGAAAGGGGCTGCAGTTATAAGGGTGGCAGTAAGCATATCGCTTCTTCTCACCTTCCTCTATTTCATCGGTGTGGAGAGAATACTGGAGGAAATAAAAAATGCCGCCCTTCCTCTCTTCCTGCTTGCTTTACTCATGGAGAATGCAGGGGTTTTTATCAGTGCCCGAAGATGGCAGATTATTCTCAAGGAAAAGGAGATAAATTTGGGATATAGAGAGGCCCTCTCTCTATATTATATGGGTTCCTTTTTTAACACGGTGATGCCATCCTCCTTTGGCGGGGATGTGATAAAGGCATATAAATTGGGAAAAACCACCAATACCATCAATTCCTTTTCATCGGTGATAATGGACAGGGTAGCAGGCCTTGTTGCAGTCGTCATTATCGCCTCCATCGCCATATTATTTTACCATTCTCTTCTTCCCCCAGATATAATGCTGATGGCACTCCTCATCATCCTCTCCTTCCTCCTCCTTCTTTTCCTTGCTCTCAGAACAACCATTCTGGAGAAGACCTTTTCCCTTATCTTCTCCCGATGGCGAAAGCCCCGTGACTTCTTTGTTGGCGTAATATCGGCATTTAAAAATTACAGGGGCGGAAGGATATGGCTTCATGTGGTGGCCCTTTCCCTCATCTATCATCTTATGCTTGTAATAAACAACTATATTCTCGCCCTTTCCATCAACATGGATGTGGACTTTTTTTACTTCCTCATATTCATCCCTGTTTCCCAGATACTGGTTGCTCTCCCTGTCTCCATCCAGGGATTTGGGGTGAGGGAGGGAAGCTACTCCATGCTTTTCCCGGCGGCGGGCGCCACCTCTGCGGCATCCTTCTCCCTGGGTTTTCTGGACCAGATTGTTAAGGTGCTTACGAGCATGATTGGAGGTGTGGTATATGCTCTCAAAAAATAGGATATTGGTTGCGGCTGCTATTATTCTTTTAATAACCTCCCTCAGGCTGTATAATGTCGAAAATCCCTTCTCCACCAATGGCATAGACGAGGGCATACATTTGCTTCAGTCAAAGATGGTGGCCGAGGGTTATAACTACTATGACGATTTGAACGGCGACCAGGCACCCTTAGCCATACTGGTTTTCTCCCTTTTTCATGGGGATGTGATGGCCTGCAGATATCTTTCCATCGCTCTTTTTCTGATATCCGCCCTGTTTCTGTTTCTGATGGCAAGGAGATTTGGCATGGATATTGCCATTCTCTCCCTTCTCATAATCTCTCTCGATTTCACCCTTTTCCGCGAATCTCGTCTTGCCTCCCTGGACCTCTTCTCAGCCTCCCTCCTTACAATCTCCTTCTATTTCTTCATGAGGTATCTTGATACCTCTTCCCTTTTTCATCTTATTCCATCGTCTCTTTTAATGTCTCTTTCCATCCTCTCGAAAATTATACCTGTATTCATGGTGGCATTTGTCTTTATCTACTTTTTCATCATAAAAAGAAAATGGAGGGATATTGTGGTGGTATCCGTTTTTCTTCTAATACCTCTTCTCTTACTCCTTACCCTCTTCACAATTCCCCAGCTGGTGGAAGGAATCATTTTAAGGCAGGGGCATAGAGGTTTCGATTTCTACAGCAAGGCAAGCATTCTTCTTTTCATTGCCTCCTCATTCATCTATCTTGCATCTCTAAAAAAATGGGATATGAAGAACGAAAGAATTTTATTCCTTGTTGCATGGATTCTCCTCATCCTGGTGCCATTGATGATTCAGGGTCGCACTTCCCAGCATCATTTTGTCTACATCTCTCCGCCCTTAGCCATTCTTTCCTCCCTTGCCATCAGAGAAAAATATGAGAAAAGGAAGACGCTGCTCTCCATTTTTGTCATATTCAACATCTTTCTGGCGATGTTTTTTGTGTTTACAGCACCCCATGATATTTCATATGATGTGGCAGGGGAAGTGGAGAATATAACGGATAAAAATGAGTATGTCATCTCCGGTAACCCAATTGTTAACGTTCTGGCGAATCGCGCAGCCCCTCCCAATCTCACCAACCTTGCAAAATATCATTATCCGGAAACAACGCTGGGCGATATAATATACTGGCTTGAAAAGAACGAAACCAGGGTGATAGTTCTCTATTATCATCTCTCAGAGATTAAGGGCTTAAAGGAATATCTCGATAACAGTTCACACTGGCAGCACTATAAAAGAATTGAGGGAAGGGGTCAGATTCTCTTCAATGGTCTAATTCCGGAATTCTCCACAGATGTTTATGATATATATGTGAAGATTTAGTTGCTCCCTTTCCATGTCCATAAACTGTTGGCGACAAAGTTCCACACAAATACCACAAGGATGCCTACCACCGCTGCCAGGATGTAATACACGCCAAAAATTTCCTTCAGAATCCCCATAACCACCAGCTGCATGGGAAAAGAAGGAAGGCTGACCACATTGAATTTTGCCAGGCGACCCATCCACCTTTTTATTCCCTTCTCCTTTCTATCTCGGAATGTCCATATGTCGTTGAGAAAATAGTTGGATATTATGGATGCCTCTATGGAAAAAACTGCGGAAATAAGATAGTAAATGCCAACCTTTTCCGTGAGCAGCCAGAGTATTCCGAGATTTACAAATACGCCTGTAAGTCCTATGGCGGCAAATTTCATCATCCTGTATATCTCTCCAGTTTCCCATGCAAGTTTTATGAGGTGTCTGATATATTTTAGTTGAACACCCATATTCAGAGAACTCTCTCCCTTTTCCCTTCTCCTGAATTTTATCGCCTCCTCCTCCACCCTCCTGTATTTTCCCTTTGCCAGTATTTCCAGCAGGATTTTGTACCCCATGGGGTTCAGTTCCACATCTTCGATAACATCTCTCCGGAGCATGAAGAATCCTGACATAGGATCCTTCACCACCCTGCTTCTGGGCACAAATATGTGGGCGAGAAGTGTGGCAAATTTTGAATAGAATTTCCTCAAAATCCCCCATTCCTCTATTTCTCCTCCGTCCACATATCTGCTTCCCACAACCACATCAGCATTTTCCATTCTATTCAGCATGTCCCTCAATTTTTCTGGAGGATGCTGTAAATCTGCATCCATAACTGCCACTATCTCGGCATGACTTTCTTCAAATCCCCTGAGAACTGCGGTGGATAAATCCTTTTCATCTATCCTTCTTATGACTCTTATGAATGGATAATCCTTTCTTAACTCCTCAGCCAGCTTCCATGTTTCATCCGGGCTATCATCGTCCACCACTATCATTTCAAACTCTACTCCTTCGAGAGAATCCTTTAATCTCTTAACAAGCAATGGAAGATTTTCTCTTTCATTGTAGGTGGGGACGACTATGGACAATTTCATTATTCCCCCAAATTATGAGAATATAAATAATTTGTTAAATCTTCTTTCAGGAAAAGAAGGGTTTTACCTGTGTGAATATTTTCTATTCAATTCTGATTAATTTTTTTTCTCCATATCCTGTTATAACCTGTATGTACCCCTTCAACATTTCATCTACCTCTCTGTCGCCCGTATCAACTCTCAGAGAGTCAAGTCTGGCCAACTTTTCTCTGGTTCCCACCACAAGTATGTTATCTCTTTTTATTCTCCTGAGAACCTCGCTACTTATCTGCTGGCTCCCTCTCCCAAATATGAATCCCTGCCCACCTAAGGGGCTGACCACTATGTATGCATTTTTATCCATATGTTTCAATATATCCTTCTCTGTGGCATCTCTGCATATCAATTTCCCTCCCTTCACAATATCCACTCCCAAAAATGTGCCATTTATGCCCAACGCTTCCTTAATGCTCCAGGTGGTGCTCCCTCCTCCTATTATATATGTTCCTTTTTCATCCATATTCTCCATGAACCATTCCACAATCCCCTCTTTGCTTCCCACGGCATATACCTCCTTTCCTCCCTGAATTTTTTCATGTATGGGGGTGAGGGCATATCCCTTCAACTTTATTTTTAATTCTCCCTGCCTGAACGCCTCCTCATCTATGTCCATTACTTCCCTCTCTTCCATCTGAAGCTCCTCCAGAGAATCAACTATCTCTGCTGCATCTCTGGGGTTGAGGGCGAATACAGAGGAATACATCTTGACTCCCGCAGGCACGCCAAGGATTGGCACATCATTGCCCACCGCATCCAGAATATCGGCGGCGGTGCCGTCGCCTCCTGCAAAGACTATTAGGTCCACCTTCTCCTTCATAATCTCAGCCGCTCTTTTGGTGTCATCAGCCGTTGTTTTTTTTGGAGGTGTATAAATTATCCTTGCCTTTTTTCCCGCTCGTGAGAATACATTTTCTCCCATTGTTCCCCCACATGTGTAAAAATCCCGCTCGATTTTGAGAGAGCGCAAAAATTCTTCCGCTCTTGCTGGAGAAACCGGCTTCGCTCCCCTTCTTATCGCCTCCCCCTCCATTCTATCCGTGCCCATCAGTGCCACCTTGCCGCCCATGCCTGCAATGGGATTTAAAATAAATCCCACCCTCTTCATCTAATTTCCTCAATCCTCTCCTGGAGCAATTTCTGCGCTTTGAACAGGCCCTGACGGAGATTCTCTATTTTTTCCCTGACAGGGTTGGGCGAATCTTTTAACTCATCGTCCAGTTGCTCCAGATACCCGCGGCATGCAATTATGGTGTTGAGCAAATCATAGGAGATTTCCCTCAGGGGAAGCACCTCCAGGTCACCTGCCTTCTCTTTAAGAAGATGGGTTTCAGGCTCCTTCCTTTCATCACTCACCCTTTCATATAAATCGAGATAGAGCTCCAGTGCCTTCACCAGTTCATTTCCCAGCACTGTGTGCTTCTTCCCATATTTCTCTCCCACAAAATTCTTAAATTTATTCCAGGTCTCCTCCTGTCTTGAATCTATCCTGACACCTATTGGCTTGCTCATATTATCATCGTTTTGCTAACAATCTGACCTCTGTATTTATGTTTTTTGGTGGGGCGTCTTTAAAATGAATAGGGAAAGCATTCCAACAAATTTATAAGCATAAATTTGCTTCAGATGAAAATGAGTGCATATAATGCTATTGAAACCGAAAAGAAATGGCAGAAGAAATGGAAGGAGATGCAAATTTATAGATTCGAGCCGGGAAGGCAACCTGTCTACTCCATAGATAATCCTCCAAGATATGCCTCAGGAGCGCTGCATATAGGGCATGCTGTTCATTACACCCACATAGATTTTGCCGCCCGATATAAGAGAATGAGGGGATTCAATGTTCTTTTCCCTCTGTGTTTCGACGTCAATGGAATCCCCATTGAGGAGAGGGTGGAAAGGAAGTATGGAATAACAAGGAAGGACATAGACAGGCATGAATTCATAAAAAGATGTGAGAAATTTGCAGATGAGAACATAGACGAAATGATACACCAGTTCATGGTTCTCGGCGAATCCATGGATGAAAGCATATTCTACAGAACCGACGCCCATTATTATCGCCGTCTTACCCAGATTTCCTTCATAAGGTTGTATAAGAAGGGTTACATCTATAAGGGCGAATTTCCCGTCAACTGGTGTCCCCGATGTATGACTGCCATGGCGGATGCGGAGATAGAGCATGTTGAGAGGGGCACAAAACTCAACACCATAAAATTCTATCTGGCAGAGGATATGGAGGGCAAGGGGATAAAAAGGGATGAGAGGGGGGCATATATAGAAATAGCCACCACCCGCCCAGAAATGCTCTCCACATGTCAGATTGTGGCCATTCACCCCGATAATGAAAGGGCTCCCTATCTAGCAGGGAAGGAGGTGGTGGTGCCCCTGTACGGCAAAAAGGTTCGCATTGTTGAGGATGAAAATGTCGATCCCGAGTTTGGCACGGGCGTGGTGATGATATGCACCATCGGAGATAAGGAAGACCTGGAATGGGCCATGAAATACGACTTGCCTTTAGAGATATGTATAAACGAAGATGGCACCATGAATGAGATTGCTGGAAAATATCAGGGAATGAAGGTGGAGGATGCAAGGAAGGCCATCATTGAGGATCTGGAAAAGGAGAAATATCTCGTAAAGCAGGAAACTCTTCAGCAGAGCGTGGGCGTATGCTGGCGCTGCAAGACCCCCACGGAGTTCATACAGGCTGAGCAGTGGTTTTTGAAGATACTGCCCTTCAAGAAAGAAATTCTGAAAGTTGCAAAGGAGATGAAATGGTTCCCTGATTACATGTTCAAAAGGCTGGAGGAATGGGTGAATTCTCTCCGATGGGACTGGGTCATTTCACGCCAGAGATATTTTGCTACCCCCATCCCTGTATGGGAATGTAAGGAATGTGGTGAGGTGGTGCTTGCTGAAGAGGAGCAGTGCTATGTGGATCCTACCGTAGATAGCCCGCCGGTGGAGAAATGCCCCAAATGCGGGGGTGAGTTAAAGGGCAGCGAGGACGTCTTTGATACCTGGATGGATTCGTCCATTACGCCCCTCTACAACACCTTCTGGGAGAGGGACGAGGAGTTATTCAAAAAACTATATCCCATGAGTTTGAGGCCACAGGCCCACGACATAATAAGAACATGGGCCTTCTATACAATCCTCAGATGTTTTCTCCTCACCGATGAAAAACCCTTTGAGGAGCTGATGATAGATGGCTTCATTTTAGCGCCTGATGGCAAGCCCATGCACACTTCCCTGGGAAATGTGGTGGACCCGCTGGAGATAATAGAGGAGTATGGAAGCGATGCCCTTCGTTACTACGCCGCCACCTGCAAGCTCGGAGAGGACAATCCTTTCAGATTCAAGGATCTGGTGAGAGGCACAAGGTTGATGAACAAACTCTGGAATGTGGAAAATTTCATAGGGAAGGTGCTGAATGAGAAGCCAGAAAAAGGCAATCTCCATCTTATGGACAGATGGATATTGAGCAAATATTCCTCCTTGGTGGAGAGGGTGTCGGCGCATATGGAAAACTACAATTTCTCGGATGCCATGAAGGAGATAGAATATTTTCTGTGGCATGAATTTGCAGATCATTACATTGAGATGGTGAAGCATCGCATCTATGACAAAAAGGATGAGGGTGCCCTATATACTCTATATGCCATAGGTCTTGGAATGGCAAAGATGTTTGCACCCTTCCTGCCGTTCATAACAGAAGAGATATATCACACCATCTACAAAAATTTTGAAGGAGAGAAGAGCATCCACGTTTCTTCCTGGCCCACCCCTGTGCTTGTGGATGAAGAGGCGGAAAGGGAAGGAGAGGTTATAAAGGAAGTGGTGGCGAGGATAAGGGAATGGAAGGGCAAGCAGGGGATGCCTCTCAATGAGGAAATATCCCGTGTCATAATATATGGCAGGGTGAGTGGGGAGGACATAATAAAGGGTACACTCAAAATAAAGGAACTGGTGTTTTCAGATGAAAAAATAAGCAGGAAAAGGATAGCCCTGCCCGATTACAGCAAGATAGGGCCGCATTTCAGGGAAAAAAGCAAGGGCATAATAGAAGAAATAAAAAAGAATGGAGAGAAGGTGGCGGCGGAGATGGAGGAGAAGGGTCACTACTCTTTCATTCTCGATGGCGATGAGATTGTCATAGATAAGGAGTTCGTAAGAATAGAGGAAGAAACGGATGAAAACCTATTAAAAGCAGGAAACATTTTCATCAGAGTGGAAAAATGAAAAGAGAATGGATGATGAGGCTGGTTGCCATCCTCATAGTGCTGGTCATGATACTCTCCGGGTTTGTGGTGATATTCTATCATACATAGCTGCTATCGCAGATATCTGGGCCTGTATTCCCTCCATTCGCCTCCTGAAAAATCATTCAGCATTATGTCATCGATGCCTTCAACATTTCCATTTATTTCAGCCACCAGTATTCCTTTATTTCCCTCATTGGCATACAGCCGGGAGGTGAAAATGGTGAGACATTTTTCATAGGCTACAATGCCATTGAAGTGATAATCATGCCCCCTTATCATGGCAACCGCATCCATTCTCTCCAGAAATTTTTTTATATCCTCCTCTCCAAATTTTTTTCCCACTCCTCTATAAACATGGGATAAATCCAGATCATTCCATGTGATATCCTCTATTGCCCTCATATTCTTTTTATTTATCTCATATTCTCCCAGAGGAAATCCCGCATGGGAGAGAAAAACATTATTGGCCATTGCAGCAAGGGGCATCTCTCTGAATACGGATTCATATTCCTTATATTTCTCTCCTGCTGCCTGAACAAAATTGCTGTGGAAGGGTATGGTATGATATGCCTCATGATTCCCCTGGAGCAGAAAAATTTTATCAGGATGTGCCATCTTCATTTCAAGGAGGAAGTTTATGTTGGCAAATTCATCCACGCCTTCTGGCTCTCTATCCACGTAATCGCCGAGAAAAATTAGGAAATCCAGATTTTTATCAAAAAATCTCCTCACCACCTCTTTTGAAATCACAACATCTCCATGAGTATCGCCGACCACCATTATTTTTCCCCGGAGAGAAATAAGAGGCGGCTCCTTCCACATGATTTCCTTTACTTTCCTGAGCACCGATGAGGGCAGGGAGGGCATAACTAATTCTTTAAATATGCTGGGGTTATATGAGTTTAATGATATCTGTCATAGTGCCGGTGTACAACGAGAAAGACAACATTCCTCTGGTTTATGAGAAACTTTGTGATGTCATTGGAAAGGAGGATGAGATAATATTTGTGGACGATGGAAGCGATGACGGGGGTTATGAAGAAATAAAAAAAATTCATGAGAAGGACGCCAGGGTAAAATGCATAAGGTTTGCCAGAAATTTTGGTAAGACGGCTGCCCTCATGGCAGGATTTGAGGAGGCGAGGGGAGACGCCATAATCACCATGGATGGCGATTTGCAGAATGACCCCAGTGACATCCCAGAAATGCTGAAGAAGTTGGAGGAATATGATGCAGTAAGCGGGTGGAGGCATGATAGAAAGGACCCTTTTTTTTCAAAGAAACTTCCTTCTCTCATATCAAATAAACTCTCGAGATGGCTTACTGGCCTGGATATCCACGATTTCAACTGCGGGCTGAAGGCCTACAGGGCGGAGTGCATCAGAAATCTTGAACTGTATGGCGAGATGCACCGTTACATTCCTGCGGTGCTTGCATGGAAAGGTTACAGAGTTGGAGAGGTGAAGGTGAAGCACTATCCCAGAAAGCATGGAAGAAGCAAATATGGTTTCACCCGTCTCTTTCGCGGCTTCTTTGATTTAATAAATTTCAAGTTCTGGGCTGGCTACTCCACCCGCCCCCTTCACTTTTTTGGAGGAGTGGGAAGCATAATGTTTCTCCTGGGCTTCCTGATGGGCATTTATCTCCTCATTCTGAAATATTTTTATGGCGAGATGCTATCAAATCGCCCTCTTCTCTGGCTTGCCATCCTTCTTATGATAATGGGTTTCCAGCTCTTCATGACGGGTTTTCTGGCGGAGATAATGATAAGAAACTACTATTCCGCCCCTGATAAAAAACTGTATGTAATAAGGGAGAAACTGGGATAGGATGAAGGTATGCATGCTTACGGGCCTGAATAAAATCAGCAAATTCATCAATTTCAAAAACGCGGGAGGGATGGGAACTCAAGTACCTCTTCTTGCGGAAAAACTGAGGGAGCGGGGTATAGAGGTGGGAATAGATTCGGCGGGTAAATATGACATATATCATATCCATAATCCCCTTCCCACATATCTTCCTCTCGTGAGGAAAGCCAGAAAGGAGGGGGCAAAGGTGGTGATTCATGCCCGCCATCTTCCAGAACTGGTGAAAGGAGGATTCAAGTTTGGCAATGCCATATATCCCTTCTTCCACGTGTATTCCAGATTTTTTTACAATCTGGCGGATGCGGTTGTATGCGCCACCCCATATGTTCTTAAATGGATGGAAAGAAACGAAATAAAAAGCAAACTATACCTTATACCCAATGGCGTTGACTGCTCCTTTTTCAACATATCTGATGAGAAGAGAAGAGAGTTCAGGGAAATGTACGGAATTGGTGACGAGATGGTGGTTTTTTCCGTTGGCCTCATGATCCCCAGAAAGGGCATCCACGATTTCGTTGAGGTGGCAGGAAGATGCGATGACATGAAATTCATCTGGATTGGTTCCACGGAGAGGGGGCTGGAAAACGTTGACATAAAAATGCCTTCCAACATGCTCCACATACCCTTCCTTCCATTCCATCAGATGCCCCTCGCCTATAACGGCGGCGACATCTTCTTTTTCCCCACATATGCAGAGAGCTATGGCAACGTCCTCATGGAGGCCGCCGCCTGCGGGAGGCCGCTGGTAATGCGGGATATAGAGATATATGAGGAATGGTTTGTCCATGGCGAGAACTGCATGAAGGGCAGGAATGTGGAGGAGTTTGTGAATGCCATAAGGATTATTGCGGAAGATGATGGATTGAGAAAAAAACTGGGGGAGGAGGCGAGG
The DNA here is from genome assembly GCA_021162065.1 of Thermoplasmata archaeon. Taxonomy (GTDB): domain Archaea; phylum Thermoplasmatota; class E2; order UBA202; family JdFR-43; genus JAGGZK01. Next base: position 8,196 of record JAGGZK010000062.1, on the reverse strand, counting down.
AAAACTGCCATGAGCCAGGACATATCGAAGACAATAGATAAACTTGTTGAGATGTATGGGGAATTGATGGAGTAAATCTCTTTAAATTCCATGGCCCACTGCACAAAACATTTATATGTGCCCCCATATGGCCTTTAATGTGCCTTGCCATTCCCGGAAGGGTTGAGAGGATAGAGGGAGATAAAGCAGTTGTGGATTATGGAGGTATAAGGAGAGAGGTGGATATATCCCTGGTGGATGTTAAGGAAGGGGAGTATGTTATAGTTCATGCTGGCTTCGCCATCCAGGTGCTTGACGAAAGGGAGGCAAAGGAAACGCTGAAAATTTTTGAGGAGTTAATGGAAAATGCATGAATTCTCCACCATGCAGGGTATTGTGAATGCAATACTGGAGGAGGCGAAAAAATATAATGCGGTGGAGATAACAAAGGTGGAGATTGAGATAGGGGAACTCACATTTCTCGGGGAGGAGCAGATGAAGTTTGCTTTCGACATTCTGAAGGAGGGAACTATAATGGAGGAGGCGGAGATTTCAATAGAAAAAATAAGGGCGAGGGTGAGATGCAGGACGTGCGGATATGAAGGAGGTGTTAAATACGGCATGAAGGAGGAGTTTCATCTCTCCTTTCCCCTGCTGAGATGCCCTCAATGCGGTGGAGAGGTGGATATTGTAAGAGGGCGGGAATGCACCATAAAGAATGTGGAGATGGAGATCGAAAATGATGCAGTTGAGAGATAAGGGAATGGCGGAAAAGATACTGGAAAAGATACGGAAAATCAACATTCCATTAAAGATAATGCATGTATGCGGCACACATCAGGATACGATAGTGAAGTATGGTATAGACGAGATGCTGAAAGAATATGGCATAGAGGTGATAGAGGGGCCCGGCTGCCCTGTGTGCGTTACAACTCCTTCAGAAATTCTGAAGGCGGTTACACTGGCAAAGAATGGCCATACAATCGCAACCTTCGGGGACATGGTGAGGGTGCCGGCCGCCGGCGAGAGCCTCCAGAAGGCGAAGGCAGAGGGTGGAGATGTTAGGATAGTATATGGCATAGAGGATGCGGTGAAGATGGCAAAGCATGGGGAAGTGATATTCATAGGTGTGGGGTTTGAAACCACCGCCCCCTCGACGGCCATAACCCTGCTCCGTCGCCCCGAAAATTTCATGGTTCTGAGCTGCCACAGATATGTTCCTCCTGCCATGGACGCCCTGCTCGGCATGGGGGAGATCAAGCTTGATGGAATAATATGTCCGGGGCATGTCTCGACCATCATAGGATTAAAGCCGTATAGGCCGCTATCGGAGAAGTATGGCATTCCTCAGGTGGTGGCAGGATTTGAACCACTGGATGTACTCATGGCGGTGTACATGATTGCAAGACAGGTTAAGGAGGGAAGGCATGAGGTGGAGAATGAGTATATCAGGGTGGTGAAGGAGGAGGGAAATAGAAAGGCGATGGAGGCGATAGAGAAAGTTTTCGAGCCGGCGCCCATAAAATGGAGGGGTTTTCCCGTCATACCTGACTCGAAAATGAGGATAAGGGAGGAGTTTGCCGAATATGATGCGGAAAGGGTGTATGAGGATATTATAGGAGGGATAGAGAATATCCCTGAACCACCGGGATGTAAATGCGGAGAGGTGCTTCGAGGACTGATGCACCCCTCTGAATGCCCCTTATTTGGAAAGACCTGCATTCCTTCCTCTCCAGTTGGCCCCTGCATGGTTTCCTATGAGGGGGCATGCAACATTGAATATAAATACAGAAAGGACGTTATGTGATAAATGATTGAAGTGGTTAAGGGGACAATGGAGGAGAGAATCATCAAGATACTCCAGAAGGATTACCCCATAACCCTTAAAGAGTTGAGCAGGAAAATTGGGGTATCGGAGAAAAAGACAAAGATGGAACTTCTCAAACTTCAATCGAGGGGCGTAATTGTTATGGAGCGCCTTCCTGATAAAATATTCATCCGCCTTCTGAGATTCGATTTCGTGTTTGTGGGGAGAAGGAGGCAGTATAAGTTTATCAAGAGGAAAAAAATGAAGGCTGGGGAGGGGGCGGAGGAGGAAGAGGAGAGGAAAGACGACATCATGTATGCATGAGAGATTTATTAAATAAAATACATATCATATTGTATGGAGAAAATAATAGAACTCCTTGAAAAATTCACGGAGGAAAGAAACTGGAGGAAATACCACACCCCGAAGAATCTTGCCATCTCCATGGCGATAGAGGCGGCGGAACTCCTGGAGCATTTCCAGTGGGAGAATCCGAGTTTTGATGAAGTAAAGAATAAAGAGGAGGTGGCAGATGAGGTGGCGGATATCATGATATATGCCATTCTTTTTATGAACTATATGGGAAAGCATGTGGAAGACGCGATCATGAAAAAAATCAAAAAGAATGCCAAAAAGTATCCTGCATAGCTCCTTCTCTTAAAATTTCCCTGAAAAAATCAAAATGTTTATAAAAAAGAAGGGAATACTTAACTTGTCCCAATATGAAGCCGATAAAAAAGAAAAGGTTAAAAAAGGGTAAGCATTTTAGATGGCAAAATTAAAGGGGGATATAAAATGTATGGAAAAAAGTTAGTTAAGAGGTTAGGAAGTGTATTGATAGCGGCTGTAATAGTAGCGAGCGCTTTCGCTGTATTACCACAGAATGATACTGTAAAGGCGGGCACAGTCAATGGAACGTCCATCGTGTTGACGGAGATAATGTACAACCCGACGACAGGAAACGAATGGATAGAACTCTATAATATGGGAGACCAAGAGGTGAATGTCACAGGATGGACAGTGAAGGATGACGATGGAAACACATTTGCCACTCTGGATGGCACCATAGGGCCATATGAGTACATGGTTGTGAATGGCAGTGGTGCAGTACTGAATAATGACGGAGATACAATCCTCGTGTATGACACAGCCGCATTGGAAGTAATAAATGTAACATATTCAGATGAGGCAGCTGCAAATCATTCTCTCGAGCTTAATGAGGCCGATGAATGGGTTGAGGGGCCGGATGGCGGCACACCCGGCATGCCCAACGATGCGATGGTTCCTCCAGTGACAACATATGACATAGCTGAGGAGGAAATGCCCTGGGGCTGGTATGTGACAAACGTAACCGTTACACTCACCGCCACAGATGATATAGGAGTGATGGACACCAAGTACAGAATAGATGGTGGTGCATGGAACACCTACACAGATCCATTTGTGATAAGTGAGCCGGGCAAGCATCTGGTGGAATTTTACTCAAAGGATGTGTGGGGTGCCGAGGAGGCCATGAAGAACTTCACTGTTGCCATAGCAAATACCTCCTCTGGCTTGAGTGTTACACCCACATCCGCCGACTGGAATGATACTGTTACAATAGAGGTGACGGGTGGTGTGGGCAACGTTGCTCTCTATGCACCCAGAGAGGATACACCGAGAAAGGGCCCACAGACGGGCGGATACATAAGATGGTCCAGCGTGCTGCTGGATGTGAGCGGAAAGTGGTGGGTTGTTGATGAGGTGGATGCAGATACAACAAATGCTGCAGCCATTGACGTGTCTCCTCTTTCCCTTGATGTAAACGCCACACCCAATGAGGCGGATTATGTGAAGTTCGGGCAGCCAGGAACATATGTGAACATAGATGGAACAGTAATGCTGAACGGAGCAGCAGCCACCCAGGCAACTGTCAAACTCACATATCCGGATGGCTCATTCACAACAACAACACCCGGCACCGATGGCTCATTCCATTTCCTTGATGTGAACATAGGAGAGAAGGGGGCTGGAGAGTACAACATCTCCGCTTATATAGGGGATGAAACCTATCCCAATGCCTTTGGCTATGATGTGATGGTTGTAAATGTGGTGGAGCCGAATATAACGCTCCTCAACAACAATGCCGTTGGAGGCTTCGACATTGGGTACATCTCCTTTGAAATAACATATCCTGAGGATGGAGCACAGCTTCTCCCGGGCAATGATTACAATATATCCATATATAAGGATGGCGAACTCTATGCATGGGTAAATACCACGGGAGAGGACAACCAGGCAAAGGTGATGTTTACCGTCGATGGCAAAGTCCTCAATCTTACCTCCACCATGTGGGATGCAGGCGACTATACAATGAAGGTGAAGGTTGATGTCACAGGAGACGGAAACTGGGAATATGTGGGCGAGACAGATTATACGGTGCAGGCCGCCCCAGAAGTGAACACAAAACTCCTCTCCTCATCGGAGATAAATGTTCTTGATCCCGATAACAACAGCCAGGTGATACAGATACAGATATTCGGCGGAAATATGACAACCTATGGAAACAAGAGCAATCTCAATATAGGAGACAACATGGAGAACGTGACGGAGAGAATAAAGGTGGAGGGAGATGTTCTCTACACACCACCAAAGGAGGCATATGAGTACTGGAAGGACGGCATATGGAACATCACCGTCTTCCCGGCAGATGGAAACGGAAAGATTTATGTGAATGTCACATGGCCCGACAAAGAGGCCGTGGCAGGGGAAACGATTACAGTGAATAAGGGAGGAATTGTTACAGCAACGCCTGCAACCATAATAGTGGATACACCCACGGATATAACAGTTAATGTAACAGATAATTACGGAAACATAATAGCCAACGCTCAGGTGACCCTGTACTACGAGGATGCCACAACAATGTATGCTCTGGATGGCCAGGTGATCAATGGCTCAATTACCGGAGACGGCTCAGCAGGCAAGGGACAGGGAGGTGTGTACAACTTCCATATCTCTTCCGATTATGCTGCCAGAAACATAATGGTGGTGGCAGTCTTCCAGACGCCTGGAGGAGAAACCTTCTATGGATATGCAAAGATACGCTCACAGCCCGCCCATGATCTGAATGTTGCATTCTCTCCGGCAAACATAATGGCTGGTGAGAAGACAACATGCACGGTGAATATAACAAGAGGAAATGAATCCTATGCGGACAACTTTGAATTTTATGTATTAAATGCTACAGAACTTCAGAAACTCCATGATGGTGATCTCGATGTTGACACACTCACTCCCATCCATACTGGAGACAAGGCAAATGATACCTTTGATATTGTGGAAACAGAACCCGGCACATACTACATATATGTCACAACCCAGGACAGAAAGCATGACAACATGAATAGCGAGCCATCCTTCGAGGTGAGCAAGGTTGAGGTGACCGTAACACCCAGTCTGCTGGTGAAGGGTGTCGATACCAACATGACACTCACCTTCACTGTAACATGGAATGGTGAGGATGTTAACGGAACACTTTACATCAACGGAATAAAGGAAGTGGCGAGCTATGAGACCTATGTGGAGAATGAGAGCATAGAGGTGAAAATAGTAAACGGAACAGGAAGCATTGAGAACGTTACGGCCATAGCAACTGGAACAGTTACATTCAAGTTCATGTCAGAGACAGAGGGAAGCGTTGCTGTTGATGCCGATGGAAGCCTGGAGATAACGACACCGGAGATAGAGATAATTGAGCCGGCCGAGAAGGTGGCATTCCTTGCAGAGGAGAATCTGATAACAATACAGGTGAAGCATCCTCTCACCGGCGAGGGAGTTGCTGGCCTGGATGTGGAGATAATAACTCCCACAAGAGCAGATCCTGTGCCCGTAGGAAAGACGGATGAGAACGGCAAACTGATATTCGGAATAGTGCCTCTCCAGACAGGAACAATAAAGGTACTGGTGGGCGGCGAGGAGGCAGGCGAGATAACCATATGGGTTGGCCTGAAGATAGTGATGTCCTCTGAGATAGAGAAAGACAATGAGGTGACAATACTCATAACCACCAAGGGCGGAAAGCCGGTGGAGGGCGCAACTGTGAAGGTGGATGGTGTTACGATAGGAACAACCAACGCCAACGGAGAGATAAAATACAAGCCAACAGATGAGGGAACAATAACCGTGACCGCCCAGAAGGACGGCTATTACAGCGCCACCAAGACCGTGGAAGTTAAGAAGGGAGCAGAGAGCCCAGGATTTGGCTTTATAGGCATTGCCATAGCCATAGCTCTTGTGGCTCTCATAGCAAGAAGAAGAAAGTAAACCAAAACACCCCTTTTCCTTTTCCCTTTTCTTTTCCAAAATATTTTAATACATCCTTCCTATTTTTTGGGAAATGGTATTTGACGAAGATAAAAAGAGAAAGAAAAAAGAAGCAGAAGAATTTGAGCGCATTGTAAGAGAAATGGAAAGAATCATAGAGGATGCATTCAAAACGGCCTTCAACATGCAGCCGTTTCTCGGCGGGTTCTCCATAAATATGGAAAGAGAGGAGGAGGATTTTGAGGAAGGTTATGAGGAGGACGAGGATATTTTTGAGGATGATGAAAGGATTTACATCACCATCCAGGTGCCGGAACTCGAGGAGGATGATATAAAGGTTAAGTTGAGGAGAAACATGCTTGAGATAAAGATGGGGGATGAGATAAGGGAGGTGGTTCTCCCCACAAAGGTGAAGAGGAAAATAAAGAAGACCTTCCGTAATGGCATACTGGACATAGAACTGGAGAAGGTCAGGGAAGATATTCGTTAATCACATCCCTTGCCTGCTCCCTTTTTTCCCTCAATTCATCCAGGAATTCTGTTATGAGTTCATATGCTTTCTTCTTGCAGTGCCCACACAGCATCTTTCCGCTCCTGCAATCCTCATATATCTCCTTCAACTCCTCATCATTCTTTACAATCCCGTAGGTGAAGAGCTCGTATATCATGCATTTTTCAGGCTCTCCCCCATATTTCCTCTGCTCCTCCGCGGAAATCCTGCCACCCGTCTTCGCCGCCATCACCTTCTTCTTTATCTGTTCCTTTTCATCGGTGAGGAAGAGGGCATACTGGGGCCTGCTGCTGGACATTTTGTTGCCATCCAGGCCGGAGATGAAGCGATGATATGTGGAGGACGGAAGGAGAAAACTATAGGCATCATGTTTCCTCTCCACCTCTGCCAGTTTCCTGTCCAGAGCATATAGATCATTCACTTTTGCATATATCGCCTTGTAGCCATCCTTTCTCTCCACCACCTCTCCTTCTTCCTTTATGACTTCCTCTGCCTCATCCAGCAGTTCCTTTATGTTTTCATCAATCTTCACAAAAATTCCTATTTTGCCATTCTGCGGTATTATGCTGTAAAGGCGGTTGGCGGAAGCGAGATCGCGGCAGAACCTTATGTGAGGATCCTGATCAACCCCCACAGGCACGAGAGTGGGGCGCAGGCCACCATATTCCTCAAGCTGAACATGAAGTATGTCTCCTGTCTGAATAAATGGAGCAAACACATGGGCCATGTTGGTGGAGCCAGAGAAGCCATAGATGGCATTTACCTGCGAGAGATTGGATTTCTTTGAGAGGAGATATGCGATGTCCTTGACATGATGGTTCTCCGATTGAAAATATATCCGGCACGGTTTTAATCCGAGGGCTATGTAGTTCAGGATGTATTCTTCAATGGCTATCTTTCTCGCCTCCTTCAGAGAATAGCCTCTGGTGGCATATGCCTCCATGTCTGCCACTGCTATGTTTATATCCGCTCCCAGTTTCTGATAGTATATTGCCTGATCAATCACTATTTTATGGCCGAAATGCATCTTGCCTGAGGGCATTAAACCGGTGAGCAAAGCCCATGGACTGCTGTTCTTTATGCTGTATTTTATGGCATCAAATCCACGATGGCCAAAGACGATGCCCCTCTTGAAGAAGAAGGGCGGGGAAGGAAAATCCTTCCACAAGTGCTCCTCGAATCTGGAGATTCCAAAATTGTCGAATAACTTATCATAATCATAATTCTGGCTGCTCCACGGGTCTATGATCATCCTTCAGGATAACAGAAAGGGATTAATTAAATTTGTTGATATGCTCCTGTATCCATCGTTTTCTATAACTGCCCTTTTGTAAGAAATAAGGAAGAAAATAAGAAGGTTAGAGGAGAGAGATTATGCTCACCGTCATCAGTGCCATTAGAGGAGATACCACAGCTTTTTTGCTTATAATTTCATGTCCATGTTCCTGCAATCCTTCGAGAGGTATCGCCATTACGGGCAGCAGAAGCATTGTAGAAACAATATGCCAGAGCATGAAGGGTATGGCAAGGGTGTAGCATAGCAGCAATCCATTCAAATCATGGGCATACCATCCCAGCCAGCTTCCGAAGTTGG
>JAGGZK010000074.1 GCA_021162065.1 Thermoplasmata archaeon | reverse complement strand
CCCTGCATCCGGCTCCTCTTATGAAACGATAGCCGGCATATTCCATGGCCTTCATTATTGTAAGCCCCTCCGGAACCCTATATTCCTTACCCATTACGTAAATTCTGACGGTTTTCATTGTTTCACCCCCAGAAATCCCCTCTCTCTTAGTATGGGTCGGGGGTCAACGAAATTGTCCTCCAGCCCCGCATCCTCTTCCTTTCCCAGCGCAATGGCCATGAGTTGCGTGAAATACAGCACTGGCATGTATTCAAAATCAGGATGCATCTCCTTAGTCAGTTTTTGCCTGTTGTCAAGGTTGAAGGCACAGAGCGGGCATGATGTTATTATAACATCCGCACCATTCCTTCTGGCGGCATTTATTATCTTGTATGTCCTTTCAGCCACTATCTTCTTGTTTTCTCCCACCGTATGATAACTCCCGCAGCACAGAGACCTGTAAGGATTATCCACCGCCTCGCCGCCCAGTGCCTCTATGAAATTCTCCATGATTGTGGGCGCCTCCGCATCATCTATGCCCACCTCCTTGGGGCGGAGCAGAGTGCATCCATAGTAGGGAGAGATTTTCAAATCTTTGAGGGGTTTCTTCACCCTTGCCCTGAGTTTATCGAATCCCACCACATCCCTCAGAATCTCCAGGAAATGCATCACCTCCACGGTTCCCTCATAATCCGGCTCCGTATCCATAAACTGATTTATGGTATGAAGCATCTCCGCATCTCCCGTCACCACCATATTCGAGCGTTTCAGAACATTGAAGCACATGGAGCAAAGAGTAATGAGGCGATATTCATTCTCCAGCATTCCCTCATCGTTCATCTGCTGAACCCTCACCAGATTTCTGATGGGCGCCACATGCCTCATTATCTCATCGGAGGTGAGGGAGGAAACGGCGCCGCAGCAGTTCCATCTGGGAAGTTCCACCAGCTCGATGCCAATGGCTCTGGCAGATGCGATGGCGGATTTTTCAAAATTCTTTGCCGTTTGCTTCAGAGTACATCCCGGGTAGTAAGGAAATTTCTGCATTTTATCAACTCGTGAACTTTCTCAGGGCGCTCACAACTGCTATGGCCGGCAGCTCATTTAGCTCCTCGTCCAGATGATTCACATCTATGTGGTCAACATTTTTCCTTAGATTCAACTCTCTCAGCGCCTCCGCCACCTTCGCCAGGTCTATGCCTCTGGGGCATCTCACCGTGCAGGTAAAGCAGGAGGCACATATCCATATGGCCTCGCTGTCCACCACCCTTTCATCACCTATCTGCGAATATCTCATTATTCCCGCCGGGGTTATATCCATATCATCCGCCATGGGGCAGCTGGTGGTGCATATCCCACACTGCTCGCACAGCGTTATCTTTTCCCCGCTCAACTCCTCGATTTTCTCGGAGAGTTTTTTGTTCTTTTCCCCCATATAGATAACCTCACTCATGGTATATCACCTTCTCCATTCCCAACCTTCTTCTCTTCTCCTCGGGTATATCCCCATACTTCTCGGCCATCCTCAGCATTTTATTCGCAAGGGCCACAAATTTCTTGAACATCACAGTAACAAAGGGGGAGTATTGAATTCTATCCTCCTCTATTCCCGCCCGGGCAAGCATCTCCCTTGCCTTCTTCACATTCTCCTCTATCACCTTCAATGTATCTGGATATGGGGAAACCGCCGCCTCACATTCTCCAAGGAAGATTCCATCCGCCCCCTTTTCAAAGGCCCTCACCATCATTTCCGGCGTAACCCTGCTGCTGGACGGCACCCTTATGATGTAGGTGTTTGAATTGTACTTCAGTTTCGCTGTGCCCACTCCATCCGCCAGGGTATAGGTGCACATGTCGTCAGCAAACATTATTATTCTCTTCTCTCCCGGCTTTTTGTCCCGAAGAGCAGCATCTACCTGCGCCATCACCTCTTCATTGGAGAATATCCTGAGATCTATGGCATTTCTTGGACAGGAGGAAATGCATGCCCCGCATCCCTTGCATACTGCCACATTTATCTCTGCAACTCCCGCCACCTTTATGGCATCCACAGGGCATGCCTCCACGCAGAGCCCGCATCCATCACACAGATCCTCATGGACGAAGGCCTTTATGGGACTCATCTCGTACTCGCCCTTGTTCATCAAACTCATTGCTCTGGCGGCTGCGGCGCTTGCCTGGGCGACTGTATCTGGAATGTCCTTTGGCCCCTGGGCGCAGCCAGCCACAAAAATTCCTTCCACAGGCGTATCCACGGGCCTGAATTTCGGATGTGCCTCCTTTATAAAGCCGTCTGCGCTTCTGGGCAGTTTCAGCATTTCGGCAATTTTCACCGTGCCCTCCCCCGGCACAAGGCCAACCGAAAGGACGACGAGATCGAACTTCTTTTCGATGATTTTTCTGGTAAGGGTATCCTCCACCCTCACCACCACCTTTTTGCTCTCCGGATCTTCCGCAAGTTCCCCGGGCCTTCCTCTGATGAATTTAACACCGAGTTCCTGCGCCGTTCTGTAGTATTCTTCAAAACCCTTTCCGAAGGCTCTCAAATCCGTATAGAAAACATAAACCTCCCTGGAGGGATCCATTCTTTTCAGGAGGGATGCAAGCTTTGTGGCGTACATGCAGCATATCCTTGAGCAGTAGAGATTCCCCACCTGCGCATCCCTTGAACCAACACACTGGATGAAGGCAATGTCTTTGCCAATGGGCCTTATTACATGGCCCTCCGCCATCTCCACAATTATGCGCTCCATCTCCAGGGCGTTAATCACATTTCTGTATTTCCTGTAGCCATACTGCGGCTTTAAATGAGCATCAAATATATCAAAGCCGGTGGCCACTATTATGGTATCCACCTTCAGATTTATGTACTGGGGCATGTCATCATAGTTTATGGCGTCCGCCTCGCATACCTGGCTGCACAGCCCGCAGGCCAGCGGTTTCAAACCCAGGCATGCATCCTCGTCCAGCACGTGGGAATGGGGAACAGCAGTGGAGGAGGGAAGATATATGGCCTTTCTCATGGTCATGCCGAGATTGAATTCATCCGGCACGGATACGGGACATACCTCCGTGCATTTGTTGCATGCCGTGCATTTGTCCTCGTCCACATATTTCGGCTTCTTCAGTATTCTTACATTGAAGTTGCCAATGCTGCCGTTTACCTCCAGCACTTCAGAATATGTCATCAGATGTATGTTGGGATGCTCCGCCACATCCGCCATTTTTGGAGAGAGAATACATGATGAGCAGTCTTCCGTGGGAAATGTTCTGGAGAGCTGGGCCATATGCCCTCCTATGGTGGGCTTTTTCTCCACAAGATAAACATTAAAACCCGCATTTGCCAGGTCCAGCGACGCCTGAATTCCCGCTATTCCTCCCCCTATCACCAGCACATTTTTCCCCATTTTGAGCGTTACCTTCTCCACCGGTTCCTTTTTCCTGATGTCCTCTATCGCCATGGCTGTGAGTATCTTGGCCTTCTCCGTTGCATTCTCCGGCTCATCGTGATGGGGCCATGCACTCTGCTCTCTTATGTTGGCCATCACCACCATGTTGGGATTCAACCCTGCCTTAGCCACCGCCTTTTTGAATGTCTCTCCCTGAAACTGGGGGGAGCATGCGGAAACCACGATTTTATCGAGATTATACTGCTGAATGTCATCTATTATGGCCCTCTGTCCGCTCTCGGAGCACATGTGGGATATGCTTCTCACAACAGCAACATCCGGTTGCCGGGATGCAAATTCCGCCACCTTTTCCACGTCCACCACGTCCGAGATGTTTCCTCCGCAATGGCACACATAAACGCCTATTTTCATATGCATCCTCCTCTAACTTCCATCTTCATCATCCTCTTCCTCCTTTTCCTCTTCCTTTTCAACATAAATGGCAAACTCGGGACAAACCAGGGAGCAGTACGCGCACCCCAAACATTTCTTTGTTTCATCCTCCACCAGCT
>JAGGZK010000039.1 GCA_021162065.1 Thermoplasmata archaeon | reverse complement strand
CCCTGCATCCGGCTCCTCTTATGAAACGATAGCCGGCATATTCCATGGCCTTCATTATTGTAAGCCCCTCCGGAACCCTATATTCCTTACCCATTACGTAAATTCTGACGGTTTTCATTGTTTCACCTCAAATGCCTCCACCATCAACTCGGTGAAGTACTGGACTGGCAATTCAACAAAATCGGGATAAAATTTCTTCACCACCCTCTGCATATCCTTCAAATTGAAGTAGCAGAGGGGGCAGGAGGTTACAATAACATCAGCCCCATTCTTCCTCGCATTGGTGATTATACGATAGTTGGCCTCTATCACCGCCTCCCTGTTCGCCACCACATTATAGGAGCCGCAGCACTCATTCTTGAGGGGGAAATTCACCGCCTCACCGCCCAGCGCCTCTATGAGTTCTTCCATTATCCTCGGATTTTCATGCTCGTCTATGCTCACCTCCGCCGGGCGGAGAAGGAGGCAGCCGTAGTATGCGGCATATTTTTTGTTGAGGGGCTTCTTCACCATGCTCCTTATTTCCCACATTCTCTCCTTTAAAATCTGCAGCGGATGGATGACCTCCACCTCTCCTCCATAATCCGGCTCCTCGTCCATGAAGGCGTTTATTTTGCTCATGGATTCAGCATCATTTCTGGCCATAAGATTTGCCTGCTTGAGGGTGTTGTAGCATATGGAGCAGAGTGTAACGAGTTTGTCGAAACCTTCCTCCTTTGCCCTTATCAGATTTCTTATGGATGCAAGTCGATACATGAGATTGTCCTGCGCGATGCTGTAAACGGTGCCGCAGCAGTACCATTTCTCGAGTTCCTTCAACTCGATGCCTATATGGCGGAAGGCCTTTATGGCACTATCCTCGAAGGATTTGGCGTTTGTTTTCAGAGTACACCCGGGATAGTATGCCATCTCCATTTCATCACCCTGTATATTTTCTGGTGGCGCTCACCACCGCAATTTGGGGCAGGTTCTTCCTCACCTTCTCCAGTTTTATATGATTTACATTCTTTCTCAACTTTATGAGTCGCAATGCCTCCATTATCTTTGTTATGTCCACCTCCTTGGGGCATCTCACACCACACTGATAACACTGGGCACACACCCATGGCGTTTTTGCATCCACAACCTCCTCGTTGCCCCTTATGACGTGAAGGATAACCTGATTTGGCAGCAAATCCATCTGCTCCACCATGGGGCAGCCGGCCGAGCATTTCCCGCACTGATAGCATGCGTAGAGATTCTCACCTGACAGCTCTTCCACCTTATCCAATAACCAGTTCATTTTCCTCCTCCAGTATTTTTTCAATCCTCTTCATCGCCTCGGGTATGGCAGCCGCCACCTCCTTGGAAAGCCCCTCCTTCAGCCGGAAATCCTTCATTCCTATTCCCAGTATCCTCACCCTGGGCATTTTCACATATCTTGAAAGGATGTGATACGCAGAAGGAAAGGAGATGTCATGATTGGGAACCGTTTCTTCATACTCGTCCACCTCCATCTCCTCTATCCCCTCTCCATGGAACGCATCCACTATTATGGCCACATCATATTCTGCTATCATCTCGGCAAGTTCTAGCCCCCCTGCCACCGCCATCTTTACATCCGCATTAACTCTGCCCTTAATTCTTCTGGCGATTTCAAGGCCAACGGCGTCGTCGCCCATTATCGGATTTCCCACCCCAACCACAATGCTATGCATTTTTCTTCAACCTCCTGTAGAGTTTGTTCTTCCAGTAGATGTTGGCCACCAGCGGCGTCTCTCCGAGGGCATGGGAAGCACATGCCAGACATGGATCATAGCATCTGAAGGCCGACTCCACTTTATTGAGGAGAATATCATCCACCTTTCCCCTCTTTATGACCTTCCTGGCTGCATTGGCAACGCTCATGTTTATCGCCGCATTATTATTGGTGGTGGCGACTATGAGGTTTGCCTCCTCCACCAGCCCATTTCTGTCAAGTTTGTAATGATGTATCAGCACTCCTCTCGCCGCCTCAATAACCCCTATGCCCTCTCCCGGCTCAGATGGCATTGCCCTTATGTCTCCTCCAACAATGGCATCGTCGTTGGCAAGTTCATACATTCTTTCAGCAGCATTCAGCAATTCTATCAGACGGGCGTTGTAATATCCGAAGGTTTCGTGCACCACCCCATTTCCTCTGAACTCCTCAAACTCCTTGTGGGCAAGTCTGGTATTCATTCCATCTGCCGCATTTATTCTTCCAAGGGGACCAACGCGGTATATTCCGCTGTCCTTACCGTCCACAAGCCCCTTCCATCCGATTTCCTTAAGATATGGGAACTTCACATAACTCCATTCCTCCACATGCTCTTCTATGTAATCCAGTATTCCCTCAGGCTTTATCTTATAAACTTCCTTTCCCTCCGGCGAGACAACTCTAACATCTCCATCGTAATAGTTAACTCTATTCTTCGAATCCACCAGACCCATGTAATAGGTGTGAAGAGCATCCAGCCCCAGCATCTCATTCCATCTCTCGGTGTCAAACACCCCCTTGAATATCTCCATGCTCTTCTTTGCAAATTCTATGCATGACTTCGCCTTCTTCACTATCTCCTCCCTCTCCTCCTCGCTCACGGGTTTGCTCACGCCCCCCGGAATTGCTGTAACGGGGTGAATTTCCCTTCCTCCCAGCATCTTCACAATCTCCATGGCATATCTGCGGTGCTTTATGACCTCCTTGCCTATCTCCAGGCCAAACTTCCTTATTAAACCGATAACGTTCCTCTCCTCCTTCGGCACGTCCCCCATGAGCACATCTATGCCTCCAAGATAATAAAGATGGAGGGCATGGTCATAGAATATGTAGGCATTGTACAGCAGCTCCCTTATCTTTCTGGCTGTTTCCGGTGGCGGGGCGGCGAAGGCCATATCCAGGGCTTTGGCGGCCGCCATGTGATGCGCCTCCGGGCATACCCCGCATATTCTTGAGGTGATTATGGGCATGTCCTCCGCCTTTCTTCCCCTGCAGAACATCTCGAAGCCTCTCAGTTCCGGCACCTCCATGTATGCCCTCTCCACATTGCCCTTTTCGTCCAGGAATATGTCTATCTTTCCATGCCCCTCAAGCCGTGTTATTGGATCTATACTAACTTTCATCCTTAAACCTCCCGTAAGGCAACAGTTTGGCTGTGGAAAACTTATAGAAGGTTCCCACCATATCCTTTATGCTCTCCATCACCGCCCTCTCCTTTTCCTCGTCCATGTCCTCTATTATGGAAGCGATGGCGGAGAGCATGGCAATACCCTGATTTTCCACCTTGGGCACGGGCCCCATGCATCCCGTGCATGGAATCCCGGCAGAGGTGCATTCTCCCCCGCATCCTGCTCTTGTGGCGGGCCCCATGCATATCATTCCCTGGGCAAGGAAGCATGAGCCATCATCCTCCTTCTCATGCCATCTGTAAAAGCGTTCAATCTCTATCTTATCCGGCTTGGTGTCCTTCCTGGGACATTCATCGCACAGCGCCACCTCCTTTCCGAATTCCGTTCTTCCCTCCAGCAATGCATTCAACGCCTCCTCAAGCACCGGCGAGGGAGGAGGACATCCGGGAATGGCAGCGTCCACCTTCACCACCTGTTCCAGTGTTTTTAAGGAGGGAAGAAATTCCGGCAGCTCTATGCCTTCCTTTTCCATCCCCTGAGGTATTATCTTTTTCTCATTGGGGGTTGTTTCATTATCAAGATAAACCGCATTGAAGATTTCATCTCTATCATAAAGATTGGCAAGACCTATCACACATCCCTCCGTGGCACACGAGCCGTAGGCCACCAGAATCTTCGATTTTTTGCGCAGGAGTTTCGCTATCTTTTCATTCTCCTCCGTCCTTATGGCCCCATTGTAAAATGCTATATCTATCTCCCCATCCTCCATTTTCTCAAGATCCTCATATTTAAAATCGGTGGCGCACGGCCAGAAAACTATGTCTGCCTTCTCCAGCACATCCAGCAGCTTCTCATGTATCCCCAGTAAGGAAACATCGCATCCGCCGCATCCTGCACCCCAGTACATGGCTATTTTCTTCTTCATATTGCCTCCTCCTTTTTAATCGGCGATGGCCCCAGCTGCCTTATCTCCTCCACAAATTCTTTAACAACTCTGGCAAATTTCTGGCCCTCGGTGGCGGAAACCCACTCCAGGCGAAGGCGGCGGGGATTTATGCCCATCTCTTCCAGCAATCTCTTCATCATCTCAACCCTTCTCCTTGTCCTGTAATTTCCGCTCACATAATGGCAATCTCCCGGATGACAGCCGCCTATGAAAACACCGTCCGCCCCCTTTTCAAAGGCCTCAAGAATGAACTCCGGATCCACCCTGCCGGAGCACATGACCCTTATGGCAATCATATTTCCCGGATATTTCAAACGGGATGTGCCGGCCATATCCGCCCCGGCATAGGCACACCAGTTGCAGAGGAAAGCAACAATTTTCGGCTCAAAGCTCATATCACCACCTCCACCATTCTCTTTATCTGGCTGTCGCTGTAATTCTTCATCTCTATGTTGTTGCTGGGGCAGGCGGCAGCACATGTCCCGCATCCCTCGCAAAGGGCTTCAATGCACTTCGCCTTTCCGTTGGGCTGGCGCTGCATGGCTCCATAGGGACATACGGAAATGCATATTCCGCATCCGGAGCAGTGCTCCTCATCCACCACGGCCACCATGGGGTCCTTCTCAAGTTTGTCCCTTGAAAACATGGCAAGCACCTTGGAAGCGGCAGCGCTTGCCTGGGCGACGGTGGCGGGTATGTCCTTTGGCCCCTGGGCGCAGCCAGCAAAGTATATCCCCCTTGACAGCGCCTCCACCGGCTTCAATTTTGGATGGGATTCCTTCAAAAAGTTGCCCTCTCCCACCGCCACCTTGAGAAGTTTTGCTATATCCCTCGTTTCTTCTCTCCCAATCACGGCCATGGCAAGGACGACCATATCAGCCTTTATTTCCACCTTCTTTCCTGTGAGGGTATCGACACCCCACACCACTATTTTGTCTCCCTCCCTGTAAATCTTTGCCACCTTGCCCCTTATGTAGTTTATCCTCTCCTCCTCCATAACCCTCGCTATGAATTCCTCATAATCCTTACCTGTCGCCCTTATATCTATGTAGAATATGTATGCCTCTCCATCATGGACTGCGTGCTTGTAAAGCATGGCATGCTTGGCGGTGTACATGCAGCATATGCTGCTGCAGTAGGGCATGTGCTTTCTGTCTCTCGAACCAGCGCACTGAATGAATACAACCTTCTTGGGCTCTTCGCCAGTGGAGGGCTTTATTATCTTCCCTCCTGTGGGTCCGCTGGCCGAGAGCATTCTCTCAAACTCCAAACTTGTGATTATATCATCATCCTCTCCATATCCATATTCCACCAGCCTTTCCTTGTCATAGAGGTCGTAGCCGGTGGCCACTATTATCGCCCCAACCTTCTCCTCCACAATCTCGGGCTGCATGTCATAGTTTATTGCATCCGCCTCACACGCCTCCTTGCACTGGGCGCAGGCAAGGGGAGCAAGGCCGAGACATGCCTCCCTGTCTATGGTGTAGGTGGATGGCACCGCCTGCGGGAATGGAATGTATATTGCTTTTCTTGCCTTTTTGCTCATGTCGAATTCATTTGGAACTATGGCTGGGCATACGTCCTCGCAGTCGCCACACACCGTGCATTTATCCTCGTCCACATATCTCGGCTTCTTCAGTATTTTGACATTGAAGTTGCCCACATAGCCGGAGATGTCAATAACTTCTGAGTACGCCATCAATTTTATGTTGGGATGTCTCGCCACCGCCACCATTTTTGGAGTAAGAATGCACTGGCTGCAGTCGAGGGTTGGAAATGTCTCGCTCAACTGGGCCATTCTTCCCCCTATGCTCGGCTCCTTCTCCACCAGTATTACCTCATGGCCAGCATCGGCTATATCCAGAGCCGCCTGAATCCCTGCTATTCCTCCTCCTATGACAAGGCATCTTTTTTCCACAGGCACAAATATGGGCTCCAGGTCTTCGTTGCCCCTCAGCTTCTCCACAGTGGCCTTAAGCACTTTAAAGGCCTTTTCAGTCGCCTCCTCTGAATCATGAACCCATGAGCACTGCTCCCTTATGTTTGCCATCTCACACATATGGGGGTTGAAGTACTCACCACACACATTTCTGAATGTCTCTTCATGCATCGACGGCGAGCATGCCGCAATCACCACCGCATCCAGATTCTCCTCCTCTATCTTCTGCCTTATGAGATTCTGTCCTGGCTCAGAGCACATATACTGATATGTGGTGGAGAATGCAACGCCGGGATAGGATGCCATCTCCTTGGCTACCCTCTCCACGTCCACCACACCGGCTATGTTAATCCCGCAGTGGCACACAAATATACCTATTCTTTTTGCCATTCTATCCCTTTCTTATAACCCCTTTCAAGTGCCTCCTCATTCAATTCTCTAAATCTTTCTGGCACGGCGGCCAGCACCGCCTTCTTTATGGCCTCATAGGACAGTATTTTTGTAACTCCGGTGAAGAATCCCAGCATGACAATGTTGGCCACTATCCTCTTTCCCATCTCCTCCGCAATTCTTGTGGCTGCAACCTTTGCCACATCCCCCTCTCCGTTCTTTAATTTAACCAGATCCTCATCAACAATTAGTTTTCCCCCATCCTTCAGGAGAGGGGCGAACTTCTCATAGGCACCCTGGCTCATGACCACCAGTATATCCGGATGCGTAACATAGGGATAGTCAATCTCATCATCCGAAATCACCACGTTGGAGCTGGCCGCCCCTCCTCTCGCCTCAGGGCCATAGGAGGGAGTGAAGATGGCGTTTTTGTTGTCGTAAAGCACCGCCGCCCTGGCGGTGATGTTTCCCATGAGTATTATTCCCTGGCCTCCATATCCTCCAAACTTTATCTCCACTCTCATTTTCTCGCCTTCTCAATCAACTCTTTAACCATTTCATTGAAGGTGGGCTTCTCTATGTCCACAAACTTACCCACTATTATGTCGCCACCAATCTCTATGTCGGCCTCCGATGGGTCTATGCCATGCTTTATGACGGAATGCTCCTGATAGTATTTCATCATGTCAAGACCTGTGGGCGACCTATTCCTCCTTCCATATGCGGTTGGGCAGGGAGAAAGAATCTCCACAAAGGAAAATCCCTTCTTGTTGAGTGCCTCCTTGATGGATTCCTTCAGACGGCGAACATGCAGCGTTGTCCATCTCGCCACATATACCGCCCCCGAGGCGGCGGCCACATGACACAGATTGAAGGGATGCTCAAGATTTCCGTAGGGGCTCGTGGTCGTTCTTGCCTCCATGGGTGTTGTGGGAGCGAGTTGGCCGCCGGTCATTCCGTAATTGTAGTTGTTGACACATAAAACCGTCATATCCATGTTCCTTCTGGCGGCATGTATGAAATGATTTCCACCTATGGCGAACAAATCGCCGTCTCCGCTGAATACCACCACCTTCATGTCCGGTTTGGCAAGTTTAAGGCCGGTGGCAAAGGGTATGGCCCTCCCATGGGTTGTGTGATATGAATCGACATTGAGATAACCCGCAATCCTTCCCGTGCATCCTATTCCAGAGACAACCGCAAGATTGTCGGGGTCTATATTCAACTCCTCAAGGGCATAAAGGAAGCAATTAAGAGCAGTGCCCAGCCCACAACCGGGGCACCATATATGGGGGATTCTATCCGCCCTCAGATACTTGTCCATGGGGTGATGCTTCGCCTCAATTTCCATTGTACACCTCCTTTATTTTGGCATATATCTCCTCTGGCGTGTGGACTGCGCCTCCAAATTTCGGCAGGTGGTGCACCCTGCCCTTACCCACATTCCTCTCCACCTCGTATTTCAACTGCCCGTAATTTATCTCCACCACCAGGAAATTTTTGATATCATCGGCTATCTTCTCAAAATATTCCTCCGGGAATGGCCATATGGTCTTCAATCTTATGAGGGCCACCTTGTATCCCTTCTTTCTCGCACGATTGACCGCCGCCTTGCTGCTCCTTGCCGATATGCCAAAGGAAATCAGCGCCAGTTCCGCGTCGTCCATATGAAGAATCTCCATATCCCTCATCTTCCTCTCGTTCTTTCTAATCTTGTCGCACAGCCGCCTCACCAGTTTCTCCTGCACTTCCGGATCAGTGGTTTGAGGATAGCCCCTTTCATCATGGGTTAAGCCGGTAACATGCACCCTATATCCCTCCCCGGCACATGCCATGGGAGGCACCATGTTTCTTGCTGGTTTGAAGGGAAGATATTTTTCCGGCGCCACCCTTGGCCTTTTCCTTTCCACCACCTTTATTTTATCCGCAGGGGGAACAACGACTTTTTCATACATGTGGGCCGTGCTCTCATCCATCAGAAGCATTGTGGGCACTCTATATTCCTCGGCCAGATTAAATGCTCTAATGGTGAGATCAAAACATTCCTGAGGTGATGAGGGGGAAAGGGCTATCAACTCATAATCTCCATGGCTTCCCCATCTGCTCTGCATCACATCTCCCTGCCCCACCAGAGTGGGCATGCCTGTGGACGGCCCGGCTCTCTGAACGTTCACCACCACGCACGGCGTCTCCGTCATGGCTCCCAGCCCTATGTTCTCCTGCATAAGAGAAAAGCCGGGACCGCTTGTGGCGGTCATGGTCTTCAATCCCCCCCAGGATGCCCCGAGTATGGCTGCCATGGATGCCAGTTCGTCCTCCATCTGAACAAAGATTCCGCCCACCTGCGGCAGGCGTCGAGACATATATTCCGCTATTTCACTGGAAGGAGTGATGGGGTAGCCGGCAAAGAACCTGCATCCCGCCGCTATCGCCCCTTCTGCCGCAGCAACATTTCCACTGTAAAATTTAACTTCCATCTTCATCATCCTCTTCCTCCTTTTCCTCTTCCTTTTCAACATAAATGGCAAACTCGGGACAAACCAGGGAGCAGTACGCGCACCCCAAACATTTCTTTGTTTCATCCTCCACCAGCT
>JAGGZK010000001.1 GCA_021162065.1 Thermoplasmata archaeon | reverse complement strand
ACATGACCGGGCAGCCCATAGAGAACATAAGCATTGCATTGAAACCGGGCTTGAATGCCATAGGATGGACGGGCATAGCCAACACAACTGCAGAGGATTTCGGAGGAGACATAAACAAATGTGTTTATGTTGTCAAATGGAATGAGACATCGCAGGAATTTGAGACGCATATGGTGGGAATGCCTTTCAACGACAACTTTGTTATAGGGGCGGGAAGAGGTGTATTCGTCTACATAGAGGGAAGCAGTGACGTAATGTGGTACGGCGGGAGATAACCGCCCTTCTTTTCCTCTCTTTTAATTTTAATGAAAAAAAGAATAAAAGAAAAAGCAGGAATGTCTAATCGATGTATCCCAGTTCCCTGAGTTTGTTCAGCACCTTATTGGTGCTCTCCTCCAGCGTTTCCTTATCTGTCTCGACAATCAATTCCGGATTTTCCGGCTCCTCGTAGGGGTCGTCTATGCCGGTGAAACCCTTTATCTCACCGTTCAATGCCTTCTTGTACATTCCCTTCACATCCCTCTCTATGCACACCTCTACAGGTGTCTTCACATATACCTCCACGAAATCATCGCATATGGAGCGGGCGAAATCCCTGTTTTCTCTGTAGGGGCTCACAAAGGAGCAAAGAACAATTACTCCTCTTTTGGAGAGCAATCTGGACATTACAGCGATGTAGCGTAAATGCTTATTTCTCCCTTCTTTGGAAAAATCCTTGTTTCTTATGTAATCCCTTATGGTATCTCCATCCAGCAGTTCCACATCTCTGCCCTTTTCCTCCAGTATTCTCTTAACCTCCCTTGCTATTGTTGTTTTTCCGGAGCAGGGCAAACCCGTAAACCATACCGTCACACCTTTTCCTTTCATATTTTCACCTATTCTCCCTCACATTTCTATACAGTTTTGGGTCCACCGCCTTTACGGCGGCGTCAACGTCCAGTTTCCCTCCCAGAAATTCATTAACCCTCTCTATCTCCTTTCTGGGATTGCGGACCACATCATTGTATTTCACTATTATGTAATCAATGTCCTCCCTCTCATCGATGAGTTTCATCGCATACTTGTTGAGTTTTTCAAACAGCGGCTTTTCCACCTCTCTGTCTATGGGGCCCGACATTTTTTCCATGGAATCCATTATCTCGTCCAGATTTCTCACCATGTATATTATCTTGTAATCCCCCTTGGGAAGGAATTTGAGGCCATAGGCGGTTATTTTTATGAATTTTCCATCATATTTTTCGAGTGGGAAGGTTCCATCCATCAATCTATTGATGACTTTTCCTCCCTCCAGTTCATAGTACCCCTTCGGATTATGTTCATTTGGAGGGCGTGACTTATCAAAGGCAACCGGCATCCCGCCCCTATACAATATCTGCATCATCATTGACGTTCCCGAGCGCTCCAGTCCGGAAACAATATAGTTGGTCATTTTATCACCTCAATTATTTTTTCAACAAATTCATCACATTCTTCCTCTGGCACGATGGCGCCCATCACGTTTTTCTTGCCTCCCGCCACATATCCCCGCTCAACAGCCATCTTTATTAGGGGAATGGCATTCTCGCCACGCACATAAACCTGGCATTTATCCCTGAAAAATCTCCTGTTCACCACCACCACATAATTTTTCCCATCCCATATTCTCCTTGCCACCGTGGAAATGATGTTATAGGGGCTGTCGATCTCTTTAAATTTCACATTTCCTATCCTTTTCTCCTCAGCATCTATTGCTTTCTCTATCTCCCTCTCTATATCTTCTTTCCTTCTCCTCCACTTCTCATTTTTCATTATGAAATCTGCTGGATTTGATGCATTATGGAGCATTCTCACAGCCCTCTCCACCTCCTCCTTATCTCCCGCCTTATAATTGGCATCTATGATGTACACCATCTCGTGCATCTGCTCAAAGTTCAATCCGCTCTCTTCCATAAATTTCTCCAGCCTGGGATAGAAGGAAGTGTTTTTTATTCTCTCCTCCCAGTCCCCAACTGCTCCAAGAAAAGCCAGCAAATTGTTTGTCTTGCCCATGTATTCGGCCACCACCCAGGAGGCGGATGGATAATCTTCCTCTCCCTTTCCCTCTATGATGGGATTTATGTATTCTACTCCATCCACCTTCTTCGTAAGATGATGGTCAAACACCTTCACCTTTGCCATTCCAGCCAGTTTTTTCATTGTTTCCTCATGAAGGGCAACATCGACAACCCATATCTCGTCGTAGCTGGAATCTGCTATCCATTCGATTTCCCCCTCATCTAGGAAATAATTCCCTATTTTGGGCGAGATGTTATCATTTCCCTCTTCGTAAAGCATCGATGCAGAGCATATGCCATCTGTGTCCCAGTGATGTATTATGAGACGAGACATTTTAATCAACAAATGGATTTTCGTAACTCATGATTATTTCCGCCACCTCTTTCCTCATCATATTTTCGGGTGGTATCTCTCCATTTATGAGCATTTTCCTTATGGCCGTTCCGCTATAATACACGTGATATTCCTTGTCATGTGGGCATATTTTTTCGTTGACCACCCCTCCACATTTCTTGCAGTAAAAGAATGAGCGGAAAAATATGGGGGTTATGCCCAAGTCGGGAAACTCATTGAATATCTCGTGAGCATCATATGGGCCATAATAGTTGCCCACTCCCGCATGATCTCTGCCAACAATGAAATGGGTGCAGCCAAAATTTTTCCTCATTATGGCGTGGAATATGGCCTCCCTGGGGCCGGCATATCTCATCATCGTCCTCAGAATTGCCATGACCGCCCTTTCCTTGAGATAGTAATTCTCTATAAGTGCCTCATAGGATTTCAGTATCACCTCGTCCCTGAAGTCACCCTTCTTTTTCTTTCCTATTATTGGATTTATGAATATGCCATCCACGAAGGTGAGGGCGGTTTTCTGGACATATTCATGTCCCATGTGGGGCACATTCCTTGTCTGAAATGCCACCACCTCTCTCCATCCCTTTTCCCTGAAGAGTATTCTTGTCTCATGTGGTTTTAGATAATATTTTTTGAATCTTTCATCTCCTTCCTGTATGAGCGTTATTTTGCCTCCTGCAAGCTTTGGTTTCATCTCCATAACCTTCTTCACTCCCGGATGTGCAGCATCGGTTGTTCTGAACACTTTTTCCGCATATGCCTTCTTGTCATAATCATATATGTCCTCTATGTGGAACAGGGCCTTTGTGCCACCCTCTGCGGATAGAATAACCTCGTCCCCTTCCTTGAGGTCCCCTTCAATATCGAAGACTATGGGAATTGTCCAGGGAACATCGTTCTCCAGGCGCATGTGCTCCAGCACGTTTTCAAAATCATTTCTGCACATGAAGCCCTGGAGGGGGGAGAGTACTCCGTAGGCAATGTTTTCCACATCCTTTGCCATGTCCTCGTCTATTTTTATCTCGGGAATTCCTGATGTGTCTATGCTCTTATCCACTCTATAAACCAGTTTTCCGCCGTGTGGTGCTGGCATTTTAATCAAGATAACCAAGAGCGCGCAATCTTTCCTTTATTTTCTCCTCGTCTTCCTTGCTGAATACCTCTTCCTCTTCTTCCTCCATGTTTGCCAGAAGTTCACGAAGCACATATGTGACATAACTGGATATGGAGTTGAAGCCGGTGCCCTCTATTCTCTTCTTTATCTTCTCAGCCAGAGGTGTTGGTATTGATACGGTGGTATATTTTCCCTTTTCCTCTTTTTCGGCAGTCATGGGGTGTAATTAAATATTATTATAAAAGGTTTTTTCCACACGCCAATATATTAAATATTCTGGGGCATTATATTCTGGAATGATAATCAGGAGATGCACACCTGCAGATGTGGATGGTGTGTATGAAATTGAGAAATTGTCCTTTCCTCATCCGTATCCTAAGATATTTTTTCATCACTACCTCACAAACTCCTTCTTTATTGCCGAGGACGGAGGAAGGATAATAGGATATATAATAGCAGATACTGAGAGAAATATAATTGTCTCATTGGCGGTTCATCCATCCTTCAGAAGAAAAGGGTATGGCACGATGCTCATGAAACATGTTATGAACCATATGGGCGGAGAGATTATTCTTCAGGTGAGAAAAAGCAATGAAACGGCAATAAAATTTTATGAAAAAATGGGTTTCAAAAGAAAGGGGGAACTGAAGGGATATTACATGGACGGGGAGGATGCCATAATAATGGTCAGGAGGAAAGATTGAGTATCGCCTGTGCTATGTCGCCGTCCGCCTCCTCCAGCGCCTTCCTTGCCTCCTCCCTGCTTCTGCCCGTCTTCTCCATAACAAGGGCGATGTCATCCTCGCTCACCTTCATTTTTACCTCTGCATCTCCGGCAATCTGATAGGTTTTCTCACCCTTCACCTCCATCACACTGACAACAGGGTCTTTGAATATGTACTCCTTATCCTCTGTCTCTATTATGACTCTCTTTGCCTTCAATTCCTTCATGGTGATGCCCATTCTTTTCATCATTATTTTCAGTTGTTTATCATCCATCGGTAGCATGAGGAATATATTCTTACCGGGGTTTAAGGGTTTTTTGCTTTTTTTGGATTAAAAACAGGGTAGATACATATTTAAAAACGGTGAGCCGCATATGCAATATTTCTTTCACATTCGTGAAATAATCTATATAAAGCATGGCAGCATTACCTTTATGAGAAAGTTAAATATTATGGGAGGAACCACTTTTCTTCTGGCCATGCTTATGCTTGTTTCCGCCTTCGCTGGTGTAAATACACCTTCCACCACATCTGATGCGGCGGACGAAAAAATTCTGGATATCTCTCTCACATTTTTGCCGGAAATGGAGGAGGAAGAGGGATACATCGTGGTTGATTTTGAAGGAGGCACAAATCACATTGTGAGGGATGGTTATCCCTCCCTTCCGTATCGTGTGGAGGTTTTGAAGTTTCCCGCGGGAACAAGGATAGATGGGGTTAAATGGAGCGTAAAGGGAGAGGAAATCATTCATCTGGAGAAAAAGATTTTGCCCGCCGCCCCCACCGTGCGCATGGACATGGATGTGAGTAAAGTGGAAAGGAAGGAGGGAAGCATATATGGAAGCACGGAGATGTATCCGGAAGATTGGCTTTCCTATCATATAGGCGCGGGAATAGATGAGGGAGAGCATGTGATATACCTCTCCCTGCATATATATCCCATAAGATACATTCCTGCAGCAAATGAAATCCATTCCATAAATGGGATGAAAATAGTCGTGAAGTACACTCCGCCATCCAAACCAATGTTCACCGTCGACACCTACGATTTGCTCATCATCGCCCCAGATGACTGGATGGCAGACCTGCAGCCATTGAAGGAGCATAAAGAGAGTCATGGCATAAAAACAATAATTGTGGGGCTTGATGAGATATACAGCGGAAAGTATTTCACAACGCAGGGAAGGGATGATGCGGAGAAGATAAAGTACTTCATTAAGGACGCCATAGAGAACTGGGGAATAAAATATGTCATGCTGGTTGGCGGAAGACAGGGAGGCGTCTTCAAGGAGAGATGGTTGATGCCAGTTCGCTACAGCCATCTTGACGACGGAGGAGAGGCGACCTTTGCCTCCGACCTTTATTTTGCCGACCTGTATAAATATGAGAATGGCAACCTCGTTTTTGAGGACTGGGACAGCAATGGAAATGGCGTATTTGGAGAATGGGTGATGTTTGGCAAGGATATGCTTGATTTATACCCGGACGTTTATCTCGGCAGACTGGCATGCAGAAATATACTGGATCTGCGAACCATGGTAGAAAAGATAATCACATACGAGAACACGGCAAAGGGAAGCCAGTGGGCAAAAAGATTTGTGGGAATTGCAGGCGACACCTATCCAGGTGAGGATGACCCCTATTATGAAGGAGAACTTGCCACAAAGGCGGCCTTTGAGTATCTCAATGACTTCACCTCCAATTTTGTGTGGACTTCCACCGGCAATCTGAGCAGTGAAAATGACATAATAAACGCCATAAGTGAGGGATGCGGTTTCCTGCATTTCTCGGGCCACGGCAACCCCATGAGCTGGGCAAACCATCCGCCCCATGATGAGAACACATGGATTGGAATAGATGTGACAAAGTTCTACAAACTCTCCAATGACGGCATGTACCCCGTGTGCATCGTCGGCGGCTGCCACAACAATCAGTTCAATGTTAGCGTGTTCAATCTCCTAAAACTCAAGCACCTTAAGGAGGTGTACTACAAATCCGAATGGTCGCCGAAATGCTGGGGCTGGTGGCTGGCCAGCAAGCCGGGCGGAGGAACAATAGCCACCATAGCCAATACTGGATATGGTTATGGTATCCCGGGAGAGGAATGCCTCACCGGTAGAGGAAGGTACATGGAGATACAGTTTTTCAGGAGCTACGCTGAGGGAAAGGATGTCCTTGGAGAAACCCATGCTTCCGATTTGACCTACTATCTCAACGCTTTTCCACCCATGAGTGATTTGATAGATACCAAGATAGTGGAGCAGTGGATTCTGCTTGGCGATCCCAGTTTGAAGATAGGCGGATACTGAGCAGAAACATCTCTCTCCTTCTTTTCCTATTTCAACATCTTATCTTTAGAAAATGTAATATCTTGAGGGGGGATTTACAAACAATTTAATAATATTTTCCCATATACTTTCATGCATCTTACCAAAGAGCAGGAAAAAATGCTGAATGGTGAGTATGGGAGCATTGTTTCCAGAATGATGCGTTTATTGGTGCGTTTAGGAGATGTTTATGGTGCGGAGAAAATGATTCCCGTTGCCTCTGTACAGGTAGCGGGCGTTTCCTACAAATCCATTGGCGACCCGGGCCTGGAATTTTTGCAAGATGTGGCGTCGGAGGCAAGGGTCAAAGTTCTTACTTTTCTCAATCCTGCAGGCATGGATTTGGAGAACTGGAAGGAACTGGGAATTGATGAGAAATTTGCTGAAAAACAACTTGCCATAATAGAGGCCTTCAAAAAAATGGGTATAGTCATTTCAGCAACATGCACACCCTACCTGGCGGGCAATCTTCCCCGCTATCGCCAGCACATAGCGTGGAGCGAGTCATCCGCCGTTTCCTTCGCCAATTCCGTTATAGGGGCAAGGACAAACAGAGAGGGCGGTCCATCTGCCCTGGCGGCGGCAATAACCGGCTATACGCCATACTATGGTTTGCACCTCGACGAAAACAGGCAGCCCAACGTGGTGGTGGAGGTAAAGGCGGAGTTAAAAAACAGCACCGACTTTGCTGCCATGGGGTATTTTGTGGGAAGGGAGGTGAAGAAGGGCATTCCATATTATCGCGGCATAAGAGATGCGGATGTGGATGATTTGAAGGAGCTGGGGGCGGCGATGGCCGCCAGCGGAGCCGTGGCATTATATCATGTTGAAGGCATCACTCCCGAGGCGAATGAGGTGGAGACGGAGGGGATAGAAAAAATTGAGTTTGGGGAGGAAGAGCTTGGGGAGATATATGAGAAACTCAATACGGGCGATGAGCCGGACATTGTGATTTTCGGATGCCCCCATGCTTCCCTCAATGAGATAATAAAGATAGCCCGCCTGGTTGAGGGAAGAAAGGCGAGAAAACCCTTCTGGATATGCACTTCCCGGGCTGTAAAGGAGGTTGCGGAGAGAATGGAACTGGATAAAAAAATAGAGGAGGCAGGCGGCAAACTTGTGGCGGACACATGCATGGTTGTGTCACCCATAGAAAACATGTTCTCCACAACAGGCGTTAACTCCGCCAAAGCAGCCCACTATCTTCCGGGGTTCTGCAAGCAGAAGGTTGTATTCAGAAGCATGGAGGATTTGTTGAGGTGATAAAATGAGGGGAAGAACCATATATCCTGGAAAGGTGGGAGGGGAGGCAATGGTGAGCAAGGAGCCCATAGGATTCTACGGAGGAATAGACATAAAGACGGGCATTGTGATAGAAAAGGGGCACGAACTGGAAGGAAAGTGCGTTAAAGATAAAATCCTCGTTTTTCCGTACGGAAAGGGTTCGACGGTGGGAAGTTATGTGATATACGGACTCAAAAAGAACGGGGTGGCGCCAAGGGCAATAATAAACAAGGAGACGGAAACCATAGTGGCGACGGGTGCCATACTCGCCGCCATACCATGTGTGGACGGCATAGATATTGAGAAAATAAAGGATGGTGATGTTGTAGAAATCAATGCTGGAGAAAAGGAAGCGGAAGTAATCATAAAATGATAGTGGTGAAACTGGGGGGAAGTATAATAAGCGATAAGAGCAAACCCTTTTCCTTTCGGCAGAATGTGGTGGAGGGGATAGCGGAGGAGATATCTCATTTTTACCCAAAAAAGAAATTTTTACTTGTTCATGGAGGGGGCAGCTATGGCCATCCTCTCGCAAAAAAATATGGAATAAGGGAGGGTTTTGCCGAGGAAAAGATGATAGGTTTCAGCCACACACATCAGGCGATGCTCGAACTGAATAAAAAAATAGTCGACATTTTCCTCAAAAAAAATCTGCCCGCCTTTTCTGTGAGCCCCTCCTCCGTATTTGTTATTGAGAATGGAGAGGTTGTTGAGGGAAGCACGGCGGCCATGGAAGCATTACTGGAAAAAAATTTCATTCCCGTACTTTTTGGAGATGTGGCGATGGCAAGGGATAGGGGCATGGATATTCTTTCGGGTGACCAGATAATCTCCTTTATTGAGGGGAAACTGGAGGTGGAGAAGGTAATTTTCCTGATGGACGTGGATGGTATATATGACAGAAATCCTGATGAGAAGGGGGCAAAACTGGTGGAGATGCTCGATAAAAAAACTTCTGTCGAGGGTAAAACAGGAAAATTTGATGTGACAGGAGGGATAAAAAATAAGATAGAGGAGGCCATGAAAATGAAATGCCCCGTGTATTTTATAAATGGAATGACGAGGGGAAATCTCACGAAGGCAATAGAGGGGGAAAAAGTGGGGACGTACAAACCTTAAAGTTCATTGTTAAATCGCAATCCTTTTCTTTTGAATTTCTTTAAAACCATGCACGAGATAAAATATGCGCCCATAGGAATAATTCATACTCCTTTCAAGGAGCCCATAAATGTGCCGATACAGCCCTCTGCGGGGAGGGGGATAAAGGGGAAGGTGGAGGTGTTTCCTCAGTTTGAGGAAGGACTGGAGGACATAGAGAGATTTTCCCATATAACCCTCATATACCATTTCCATCTTTCCAGGGGTTATTCCCTAAAGGTGAAACCCTATATGGATGAAAGGTTGCGGGGCGTTTTTTCCACCCGCGCCCCCGCCCGCCCCAATGCCATAGGCATTTCCACCGTGAGACTGGTGAAGAGGGAAGAAAATATTCTGCATGTGAAGGATATGGACATCGTGGACAACACTCCTCTTCTGGACATAAAGCCCTATGTGCCCCAGTTTGATGAGGCAAAAATAGGATGGCTGGAGGGAAATATAAAGAAACTTCCCCATACGAAGGATGATGGAAGGTTCTACATGAAAAATGGCGATGCCATGAAATGAAAAATTTATAACTTCCTTTGTCTTTACTTTTCTATGAAAAAGATTGCCTTCCTTCTTGTTATGATTGCAATGTTTGCCTTCATTGGTGGCGGAGGTGTGGTGCAGCAAAATACTGCAGATTTTTCATCCTCGCCTTTTTCCACGGCGTCGGCGGGGCATTTTGAGATTCAGTGGGAGAAAAGTTATGGAAAGATATGGTGGTGGTCGGCAAGATATGAGGGGCCGCAGCCGGTGGGCGATGCGGACGGCGATGGAAAAAATGAACTGCTTATTGGAGGAAGAGATCCATTCATGAGGGTGATGAAGTATGATGAGGATAGAGGCTATTATGAGCAGGCGAAAATAGTTGATCCGACCTTCGGAGTCGGCTATGGACTGTGGGTGAGGGTGGGACAAAACTGGGTGGAGATACCGGAACCATTTGGCTCCGCCACCGGCTTCAGCATAGCAGATATTGATAACGATGGGAAAAATGAAATAGGAGTGGCATGGGGAGGACATTTCTCATTCTTCAAATGGAATGGTCATCGTTATAAACTGGTGGGCAAATATCTCATCACCAGCAAGGATAATGAGGGAACAACGCTTGACTGCATCGTTGGCGACTACAACAACGATGGCAAAAATGAGGTGATTGTCACAGGCGGTTTTGAGAATGAAAACTCTCTCATTGCCCTGAAATGGGATGGGAGCAAGTTGGTGAGAGAGGCGGGATGGGGCTATCGCTCCATATATTTCCCCTGGATAGCAGATGTGGACAACGATGGAAAGAACGAGGTGCTTGTTGGCCATGGAAGGGAGATGGTGGTGCTGAAATGGAATGGAAACAACTTTGATAGCCATGTGATAGACAGATTTGATTACCAGATCTTCGGATGCGTCGCCAAAGACAGTAATGGAGATGGAACAAAGGAAATCCACACCACCTTTGGCTATCCCCGCCTATGCATATATGAGTGGAACGGTTCCGACTACGAAAGAATTTTTGATATCACATATAATGGAGAGGCAGACACCATAGAGGCCATCGATGTGGGGGATGTGGACAACGACGGCAAGGCGGAGGTATGTGTTGGAACAGATAAGGTTCATATACTCCAGTGGGACGGCTCCACCTATGAGGAGGAATATCTCATAAATGATACCTATGGCGGGCTTGCCGTCACATGCGTGGGAGATTTTGACAACGACGGCAAACTGGAGATAAACGCCGGGGCAGTATGGAGGACTTCGGAGGAGCAGGATTACAAATCATGGATATTCAAGTATGTTGAATAATCGGGAATTTACCTGCCATAATGAAGTGGAAGAGCATTCTTGATTTCATAATAAACATTGCATCCCATAATTCATCAAAAATTTTTATATCCCCTCACCTTTAACAGTGTGCAGAGAGAAGAAATAAAAGTGGCGATTCTTCAGATGGAGGGAACAAACTGTGAGTATGAAACATATCTGGCCTTCAAGGAACTGGGAACAAAGCCGGAGTATGTTCATCTGAAGGAGATTGAAAGAGGGGCAAAGAAGGTGGATGATTATCAGTGCATATTTCTGCCTGGTGGTTTCTCCGCCGGCGATTATGTGAGGGCGGGCGCCATCTTCGCAGCCCGTCTAAAGGCGGATGTATTCAATGATTTGAAGAGATTTGTTGAAGATGGCGGGGTGATGGTTGGTGTGTGTAACGGTTTTCAGGTTTTGATAGAACTGGGATTCCTGCCTGCCTTAAATGGCATAAGTGATGAGCCGGAGGCATGTCTGGCCACCAACGATTCCAATAGATTTGAATGCAGACAGACGCTGGTGAGGCATGAGGGGCGGGGATGCAAGCTCACATCCAATATTTCCGAAGGGAAGATAGGGTTGATACCATCGGCCCACATGGAAGGAAAACTTGTATTCAAAAATGATGAGTATGCCCAGGAAGTTAATGAGAAACAGGTTGTTTTCAGATATGTGGATAGGGATGGCAACCTCGCCGGCTATCCCTGGAATCCCAATGGCTCCTACGCCAATATAGCAGGAATATGCAATAATGAAGGCAATGTAATGGGAATGATGCCCCATCCGGAGAGGGCATTTCACAAGTGGCAGAATCCGGGATGGGAGGGAAATGACGGAAGGGATGTTTTTGAGGGGATAGTGGGGTATATAGAGAGAAAATGGTGAAGGCTGTTGCGGTGGATGTGGAGGGAGATGCATGTGTTGTGAGGAAATCATCAGAGGGAAACAGGTTATATAGTAAGGGATGCTATGGAATAAAGGAGAAAGAATATCTCCTTAATCTGGTGGAAACCTGCTATCTCATTGAAAAGGGCAGGGTGGAGGCGAGAAGGAAGGGGAAGAAAATCAATCTGGAGAAATTTATGGAGTATGCGCTGGAATACATCCCGGACTTTGAGATAAAATATCTTGTTTACAGGGATTTAAGGGAGAGGGGGTACATAGTCAGGATGCAGGAGGGTGGCGAATCCTTTCTTCTCTACGAGAGGGGTAAACGTCCTCCGGCCAAGCCGGCCTTTCAGGTGAGAGCCATATCGGAGAGGGCAACCTTTCGCATAGCAGATATTGAAAAAAACATAGAGGATGCGGAGAATAAACTCATTCTGGGAGTGGTGGATGAGGAGGGGGATATAACATATTACATAGCCAAATTTTTCAGAATGAAAGGGGAGATGGAGGAGAGGGATTATGAGGGGAAAATAATACTGCTAAACGACAGATGTATAACGAAGGATGAGGGGTTGAGAGAAAAACTGCGGGAGGATTTTGTGGGAAGGGAGATAGGAGAATACACCCAGCTATCCTTAATGGAAGCCGCATATCTGGTGGAGAAGGGGGTTAAGGTGACGAGAAGGGGAAGAAAAATGAGCATGGAGAGATTCATAAAGCATGCCAGAAAAATACAGCCCGACATAGAGAGGAGATTGCTTGTTTACAAGGAAATGAGAAAAATGAAACTCCTCCCCAAGACGGGATTCAAATTTGGCTCCCACTTCAGGGTTTATGAGGAAAATCCGGAAAAAAGCCACGCCCCCTATCTTGTTCATGTGGTGGACAGCAGCCACGAAAGCACATGGGCAGAAGTAAGCAGGGCAGTGAGGCTTGCCCATTCGGTAAAGAAGGAGATGATATTTGCCATGGTGGGTGGGGATAAAACAAAATATATAAGATTGAGGAGAATTACTCCATGATGAGGGCATGGCCTGTAATGCTTGCAATTCTCCTTCTGATGAATTTCAATTCTGGGGGTGGGGGAATAAACAAATATGAGATAAACATAGCCCTCTATGACTCTATTTCCCCTTCAGTGAATCTCCTGGAGAGATGCTTCCACTATGCCTGGTACAGCAACGGCTCTCTTTATGAATTAAACGTTACAAGAATTGATTTTGGCGACGTTATGAAAGGCAACCTCAGCAATTATGATGCTCTCTTCATAGGGGCTAGCGGCAGGCAGTATTTCCACGGCTTGTTGCCCGGATGGAAGGAGAGGATAAAGGAGTTCATCAGGAATGGTGGTGGCTACGTTGGAACATGCGGAGGGGCAAATATAATGGCCATGGGATACGAGCATCCCCGCCACCTTCTCGATTTCATAATAAACATTGCATCCCTTGGCATCATAGACGCCTATGTGAATGATGATCAGGATGAGGAATGGCAGTATCTCTGGAAGGAGGGGGGAAGAAGCAACATTCCTGTAAAAACCACGATTCTCTCTGGGCCGATGTTTGCGGGAATGAAGGAGAGGTACATCACATATGGGGGCGGCCCGGGAATGTATGGGATGAAGGAGGCAACGCCCCTTGCCATCTATGCTGAAGAGCCCTCAGATGTTGCCCCCCTTCATTACTGGATATATAAGCATGGTTTATGGGTGCCTTACAGAAACATAACAACTGACATAAAGGGATATTTTTCAGCAGCAGAAAGGAACTATGGCAAGGGAAAGGTGGTGGTATTTGGAAATCATCCCGAGATACCGCCCCGCTTCAATGCCAGCATTGAGGAATTTTTCGGAATCTCCATTTATGGAATACCCAGGTATGTGTATGCCTGGGTGGGAGGGGCGCAGAAAAACTGGAGTTACAACTGGTGGATTTTGAGAAGAAGCATAGCATATGTGTGCGCTCTTCCTCTGCCTCCTGTGGAAGAAATGTATGTTTACCTGCAGCCGCCGCAGAATAATACCATTGAGGCATATACGGAAAATGCGGTGAGGGTGGATTTCTATATTGATGGAGAATTTTTTGTCTCTGATGATGAAAAACCCTTCAGGATGAATTACAACATGACTGGAGAACATGTTGTCAAAGTAATTGCCTACTCTCCGAACAATTCATACACATGGGATGAAAGAATCATCTCCTCATGAATCATCTGAAAACGGTGAGAAGCTCCGGAGGATTTTTTACCATATAATCCGGCTTTGCCTTCGCCAGCCTTTCCTCGTCATGCCATCCCCAGGTTACAGCCACCGTTTTCACCCCCGCCTTTCTGCCCTCCATAATGTCTCCCACAGTGTCTCCTATAAAATAATATCTGGATGAGGGATATTTTTCCATAATGGATTTAATCTTTTTGACCTTGCTCGCCTCCCTATCGGAACCAATTATGTCCTCAAAAAAATCAATGTGCCAGGATTTGAGGAAATTTCTCACCAGTTCGGTATCGTTGGATGTAACTATGAAAAGGGGATGGGAAGATAGTTCTTTTATAATTTCCCCAATGCCGGAAAACATTCTTATTCTGTCTTTATTCTCCAGCAGCCCCCTCCTCATGTAATACACAACCGAGAGAATTTTTTCCCTGCTGAGCCCCAGAGAGAGCATACTCTCATATATATTCCCCTCGTAAAGGCGGAGGAACTCCTCCTCTGTGGTTATATCCACACCATACCTTCTGCATCCCTCCAGGAAATATCTCATGAATATCTCCTTTGAGTCAGCAATTACGCCATCGTAATCGAATATTATCACATTCTCCATTGAAAGGGCATGTGGTGGAGATATATAGAATTATGCTCTGGAAGGATTATGGAGCCACAAATTTAACAAAACTTATATAAAACAATTTTATGTTGAAATAGAATGGGCATATTTGATAAATTATCAGGTTGGCTTCTTTCAATATTTGGGAAAAGACATGTCGCCATAGGAATTTATGGTCCTCCCAACGCTGGCAAAACGACGCTTGCCAACAGAATAGCCATGGACTGGGCAGGAGATGTGGTGGGAGAGTCATCGGAGGTGCCCCATGAAACGAGAAAGATACAGAAAAAGGACAGGATTGTGATAAAACAGGGTAAGGCAAGCCTGACCATAGATCTGGTGGACACGCCGGGCATAGCAACAAAAATAGATTATCACGATTTTCTTGAGTATGGACTCGACGAGGAGGAGGCGAAGAAGAGGGCGAAGGAGGCGACGGAGGGAGTCATAGAGGCAATAAAATGGCTTGACAACCTGGATGGCGTCATTCTTCTTATGGATAGCACAAAAAATCCCTTTACACAGGTGAACATAACAATACTGGGGAATCTGGAAGCAAGGGAGTTGCCCTTCATAATCGCCGCCAACAAGATAGATTTGAACGGCTCCACACCCGCCACCCTTAAATCGGCCTTCCCAAAGCATGAGGTTGTTCCCATCTCCGCCTTAAATGGGGTGAACATGGATCTGCTCTATGAGGCCATGGTTAGAAAGTTCGGAAAAAAGAGGAAGTAATATGGAAATAAAGGTGAATTTCATATCCCAGGAAAAACTGAACGGATTGGGCGAGCAGGAAAAACTGAAGTTTATTCTGGAGGAGGTCAGGAAGGGCCAGATTCTCGTGCTTGAGCAGGGATTGACGGCGGAGGAGCAGGCAAAACTCATAGAGATGACGATGGAGAAGGTGAATGAGAAATTTTCAGGTATAGAAATGGAAAGTTACATGTCGGAGAAGCAGAATTTCTGGGGGAGGTTGCTGGGAAAGAAGAGGGCAAGGATGACCATTGTGGGTCCAGCGGATAAAATAAAGACGGTTTACAGGGATAAGGATGTCATAAAGGCAGTCATAGTGGGGAAGAGATAAGATGCCACATCAATGTCTGAAATGCGGAAAGATATACGAGGACTCGAGATATGTTCTGGAGGGCTGCCCCGAGTGCGGCGGGAAAGCATTTTATTACACAAAAAAACCGCTGGGCGAGAGGGAAAGGAAGAAACTTCTGGAGAAAATCGAAAAGGAGGAGGCGCCCATCCAGGGCGACAACATGGAGGAAATTCTGCAGGAGATAAAGAGAAGAAAGGAAGAGGCAATAAGGGAGGCGGAGAAATTAAAGGAGAAGGTGGAGAGCATAAGCGTGAGGGAAGTGGGGGAGTATGAGATAAATGTGGGGCGGCTGGCAGAGGAGGGGGCGATAATAATATACAAAGATGGTGCCTACTTCATATACCTTCCATCTCTTTTTCAGGGAAAAAAATAATATAGGAAATGTAATTCTCCACCCATGATTAGGGACATAGATATAACCTGTCTGATAGTGGAGGAGTTTAACCGCGAATTTCTGGATAATCTTCAGATAGATGTGGCCATCGTGGGTGCAGGTCCTTCAGGCCTGACAGCCGCCCGCTATCTTGCCGAAAAAGGCAAGAAGGTTGTGATATTCGAGCGGAAAATTTCCCCGGGTGGCGGGATGTGGGGCGGCGGCATTGGCTATCCGGTAATAGTGATAAAACAGGGGCATGAGATTCTGGAGGAGGCGGGAGTGAAATGCATAAAGAAGGATGAGTACTGGATTGCTAACTCCGTGGAGTCGGTGGCGAAGTTGCTTTCCTCAGCCATTGATGCAGGGGCAAGAGTATTCAACGGGATGAGTGTCGAGGATGTTATGGTGAGAGATGGCAGAGTATGCGGTGTTGTTATCAACTGGAGTGCCATTCTTACTGCGGGATTGCATGTTGACCCCGTTTCTATAGAGGCAAAGGCGGTAATAGATGCCACAGGCCATGACTGCAATATTGTGAAGGTGGTCGAGAAGAAATACGGGTTGAGCACTCCAACAGGAAAAATTGAGGGGGAAAAGGCCATGTGGGCCGATGAGGGTGAAAGAAAAACGGTGGAGAACACCGGCGAGGTGTTTCCCGGGTTATATGTTACAGGGATGGCGGCCAACGCCGTTCATGGTTCCCCAAGAATGGGACCCATATTCGGAGGAATGCTTCTCTCGGGCAAAAAGGTAGCAGAGATGGTGATGGAAAAGTTGTGATATCAATCTCCATAAAGCCATGGCGGCACGGATTATGCAATGAAAACAGGATAAGGCAGGAAGGGAAAGATTGCAATATTCTTTCCCTGCTCTTGCATCTCCATTTTTATGGGAAAGTGATAACCAACTAAATCAATCCTTCT
The DNA here is from genome assembly GCA_021162065.1 of Thermoplasmata archaeon. GTDB lineage: Archaea > Thermoplasmatota > E2 > UBA202 > JdFR-43 > JAGGZK01. The sequence continues at coordinate 6,228 of JAGGZK010000001.1, read as the reverse complement.
TTATCTCTATCTTATCATCCATGTAAACGCGCATGCCATCGAAAGCGGCAATTGTTGGAACGCCGGTCTGCTGTGTTATCCAGTTCGCCTCCTCGTTGGGATTCTGTAAAACCTTGAGACCCATGTGAGTAAGTATCGCTATCTCTGGTTTAATCCCCTTAACCAGCTGAGCAGCATCTTCTGTGGACATGTGGAAGGGTATCTTTCCATTTAGGGGACGGGTGAGGCATATTATGAGAATTCTTGCCCCCTTATGGGCCTCCACAAGCTCATCAAAGAACTGGGTATCGCTGGTGTATGATACCGCCCCCGCCTCCAGCATGAGCTGGAAACCTATTGTTGTCTCATCCGAGTGAAGGGCAGGTGTTATCCTCATCTCATACCAGTCCTTGAGCAACATCTTATCTCCCGGTCTCGCCGCCCTTATTCTGTAGGGGAGTTTTTTATGATATGAAGATATGGGGCGATAATCATTTATTCCATTTATGACACTCTCACTTCCTATCACCATCCCTCTCCGGCTTTTTCCGCCGAGGGTCATCGCCTCGATAAGTATTTCCGCATCCGTATAGTGATCGGGATGGGTGTGAGAAACAAAAATCACATCTGTCTGCGTTGGGTCCAAGCCCAAGTCATACATTCTCACCAGAGCTCCGGGCCCGGGATCCACATGCATGAGTAACCCTTTATCCGCTATGTATATGCCTCCTGTTGACCTTTTCTGAAATATGGTGGCGAATCTGCCGCCCCCTGTGCCTATGAACGTAATCTTTGCCATTTTTACAATAAGTAATGCATTTTTCCCTATTATATTTTGGGAAAACAAAAAGGTGGATGGCGATGCAGCATGTCTGAATAAGTTTATATACCCAAAATCATATAAAATTGAGGTGAAAGATGAGGAAGGCGATGGCTTTATTTGTTGTAATTCTGATGCTTTCCCTATTCAATATGGCCAATGCAGAAAAAACAAATGACGTACAGATAGACTTCCAATCTGGTTTTGGTATAAGGATTCTTGTATACAACCCAAATGATTATAGCATATATACTCTTTCATTGGATAAGATAGACATCAGCGGCATGCTTGTATTTGGCGTTTCTCCAGGAGTAATTGGTGTAAATGAGGTGTCTCCCCACTCAAGTACATTAATCTCCTTCCTTGTATTCGGTTTTGGCGGAATGTATGTCACTGCCTATCTCTCCTATGTAGAGAATGGAGAAACAGTAAATAAGGAGGTGCACTGCCAGGCACTGGTTATAGGTTCAATAGTGATTATTCTTGATCAGTGGTAATCATAGATAGACAAATATAAGAAAGAGGACATAGAGGAGGAGCATTATGCTACCTGTGACTTTACCAACCCATTTTCTGTAAAGTATTACAGGTGTGGCAATGGAGACGAGAAGGAAGAAGAGAAGGGGCACGGATGAAATGGATATGGGAATGGTGTGGAGCAGGGAGGAAAAACCCAGCACCAGGCCCAGATTCATTATGTTGCTCCCTATTACATTTCCCACTGCTATGCCATGATGCTTCTTCATTGCCGCCACCACAGATGTTGCCAGCTCTGGCAGGGAGGTGCCGAGAGCGACGATGCTGGCCGCTATAGCCACCTCCTTAACGCCCAGCAGCGAGGAGATGCTCACAGCCCCCCTCACCATGCCATCCGCCCCCATTGCCACCCCGGCCATGCCGGCCACAAAGAACAAAAGGGTTAGGAGAGGCGACATTCTGGAAACCATTTCCTCTCCCTCGATGCCCCTCTTCCTGAGCATGTAAACAAAAATGAAATAGAAGGAGAGAAGCAGGATGCCATCATAAAACTGGAGTCCACCATCGAATATGAGAAATATGGTGATGATAGAAATGGCAAGCATTGTAATAGCATCCCTGAAGGCGTATTTGCTCGGTCTGATGGAGGTTATTATCATGGCAACCCCGAGAATGAGCAGGATGTTGGTCACGTTGCTTCCCACCACATTCCCCCATGCCGTTTCCACATGGCCACCATAGGATGCTATTCCTGAAACAGCAAGCTCCGGCAGGGAGGTTCCAAAGGCAACTACTGTAAGGCCTATAGTATGCTCACTCACCCCCAGTTTCGCTGCCATATCCACGGTGCTTTCCACGAAATATGCGCTGCCCTTTATTAGCACGAAACAGCCCAGGAGGAGGTGAATAACGGAGAGGAAAAAGGAGGATGGAAATGGGTTGAAGTAAAGAAGGAAGGCAAGAAGCAGGAAGACAGGAAGATAAATCAAATCCAGTTTTTTCATTCTCAAATTTAAATGTCCATGCCCTATAAAATATGTTATTGCCAAATGTTAGCACTTCTCAGAAAAGAGATATTAAACACTTCCATATTATTCTCAAATGAGAGTTGATGATTTATATTCTCAAAGAACAAAATATTTCCGCACCTCAGAAATAAGGGAACTTCTCGAACTTTCCCAGAGGCCGGATGTCATTTCCTTTGCAGGTGGATTGCCCAGCCCCCATGCCTTTCCTGTTGAGGAGATAAAGGAGATTGTGGAGCGTGTCCTCTCCAACGACTACGCCACCGCGCTGCAATATGGTCCCACTCCCGGCCTGAAGATATTCAGGGAGACAATAACCGAGTATGTGAAAAATTTTGGAATAAATGCTGACATTGATGATGTCTTCATAACCGTGGGCTCCCAGCAGGCACTGGACATAGTGGGCCGCGTTTTCATAGATGCGGGAGATGTTATTTTTGTTTCCCTTCCCACATATCTCGGAGCCATCAATGCCTTCTACGCCTATGGCGCCAACATGGTGGGTGTGCCTTTAGATGAGGAGGGAATGAGGGTTGATATACTGGAGGAGAAGATAAAAGAATTGAAGAAAAAGGGGGAAAAACTGAAGCTGATATATACCGTTCCCACATTCCAGAATCCCGCAGGTGTGGAGCTATCGGAGGAGAGGAGGAAGCATCTTCTTGAAATAGCGGCAGAGCATGATTTACTCATCGTGGAGGATGAGCCCTACAGCATGCTCCGCTTCGAAGGTGAGCCAATTCCATCCATAAAATCCATGGATAAGGAGGGCAGGGTTATCTACATGGGCACCTTCTCAAAAATAATGTCGCCCGGCTTCCGCCTTGCGTATGTGGTGGCTGAAAAGAGTGTGGCCAGAAAAATGGTGGTGGCAAAGCAGTCCATGGATCTGTGCGCCCCTACCTTCACCCAGGTGATAGCCAAGTACTATGTTGAAAATGGATACCTAACAAGAAGGGTGGAGAAGATAATAGAGATGTACAGGAAAAAGCGAGACATCATGCTGGATGCCATGGATGAGTATTTTCCGCAGGAATGCAAATGGACCAAGCCGAGGGGCGGAATGTTTCTCTGGGTGGAATTACCTGAGCACATAAATACGGTGGAGATGGTTCAGGATGCTGTGAAAGAAAAGGTGGCCTACGTGCATGGGAGGGCGTTTCACGTTGATGGCGGCGGCACTAACGCCATGCGTCTCAATTTCACCAATCCGGATGATGATGTGATTGAGGAGGGAATAAAGCGCCTGGCGAAGGTTATAAAGACGAGAATGTAGATTTGTTTAAAAAGTTTTGAAAAAAAGTATATAAAGGCCTCTCAGGTTGGGTGTATGGGTAAAATAGCAAAATACGGAAAAATATGTGTAATTATCTCGAGTGTTGTGTTTCTGGCCGCCATGGCTTTTATGGCTATCAGCACGAATGCCATTTTTGTGGAGGAGGGTGTGCCAGTTTTGAGCAACCCGATCCCGGCTAATGGAAGCATAAATGTGGCGTTGAACCCCACATTATCCATTTATGTGAGCGATCCAGATGGCGATGATATGGATGTCACCATAAATGTGACCAATGCAGATGGGGGATATCAGAGTGTCACCTATTATGATGTGGGTAATGGCACATACACCTATGCCCTTGGCCATATGAACACGTACGGCAAAACCTACTACTGGAATGTTTCAGTTTCCGATGGCTATTATTATGTGACCGCCACATACCATTTCACCACCATTGGTCTCGTTGTGAACCTGAATACAACACAGGAATATCATACCATTCAGGATGCAATAAACGATGCAAATGATGGAAACATAATCGTTGTTCATAATGGAACATATATGGAAAATGTGGTGGTGAATAAGAGTGTTACCTTAATCAACGGTTCAAAGCCGCTGGTGGACGGAATGGGAGGCACAGCATTCAACATAACAGCAGACAACGTAAGCATAGTGGGTTTCAACATTACCAACTCCACCTACGGAGTATATTGTGATGGCTATTCTGGATTTTATATAGCCAACAACACCTTCACATGGAATTTCTACAGCGTGTATGCAAATAACTCCAATCTTTATGAATTTGTAATTTTCAACAACACCATTTTAAATGCCACATGGCAGGGCATATCGCTCCATAATTCCACATTTGGCCATGTGATAAACAACACCTTCAACCAGAGCTACTACGGTTATATGGGGGACTACAGCATAATCAATGCCCCGGGCGGCATAATGCTTTACAACTGCAATTATACTGATGTTTTCAATAACACTGTCAACGGCAGCTATACAATGGGAGGGGTAGGTATAGGTATTTACAATCTCTTTTTTGCCCCCATAGAACCCTGTTACAACACCATCTACAACAACACCATCTCTGCTTCATACTACTCCATACTGCTATACGCCACGGACAATGAAACTGTTATATGGAATAATATAACAGATGCCTGGCACGGAATTTATCTCATATACTCTGAAAATATATCGATTTTCAACAACACTCTCGTGGACATCTGGGGAAATGGCATAACACTGGAGGACAGCAGGGATAATCGAGTAATGTGGAATAATATATCTGCATATCCAGGAGAGGGTGGCGGAGGAGGAGAGACCTACACCATTTATGTTAAACAGAATGGCGAATGGAAGGAAATCAAGAAAATCCATCTCAACAAACCCTACAGCATGGTAACATTGCCTCTAACAGATCATCTTCCAGATAGTGATGGAGAGTATAAGGTAAGAATATCGCAGCATGGAGGGGTGGCAGCCCATATGGATTATGTGGCAATAAGAGATAATGGCTATCATTCGCCATCATTTGCGGCATATTTGGACGATGGAGGTAGCATACTGAGCAAAATCATGGAGGAGGACAAGGATGTGGCCAGCATGTGGGGAAGAACTGTGGAAATAAAATGGGATGGCCAGTTTTCCTCACCGGTTCTTGTGATGAAGGCGAACGAGGAGCATCATGCCTCTGGCGTTCCATATCTTACACCCCATCCAATGCTTCCCTCCCTTATGGATTCCTATATCATATCAAACAATGGGGCAATAGATGTGGACGGCATGCCAGATGAACTTGGCAGCCCTGATTTCTCCGCCTTCTGGGTCCCCGGCACCGGACATCCTCCCGGCTATACCTATCTGTGGTTGAGAAGTGATGGAGAATATCTGTATGCGGCTATGGAGGTGACGGGAGATAATACTTACGATGAAGACGGATGGGGAGCGATATACATATACAATGGAGACGAGGTGAAGGAATTCAGAGTCGATTCCAATCATGAATACGGCATGGATGGATTTGTATATACGGATGCCGTAGAATGGCAGCACATGTACTATGAATTCAAAATCCCGCTGGATGAAATAGGCGCAGATACGGGAAGCCAGATAAAAATAGGATTTGGCAGTTATGGAACCCTGAGCCCGCCAACACCGGAACATAATGGAATACTGGTGTATTCCTATGGTCCACCATTCGCCAGAGATAATTATATCTCCTTCAACAATGTTTACAACTTCTCCTATGGTATAACCCTGAGTTATGTCCTCGATAACCATATGGCATTCAATTATCTCTACAACAACACCTTCGGAATCTATGATACATATGTGGGAGATACTACTTTCGTCGGCGATATTGTCTCGGAGTCAGGAGCGTACGCCTTTTACTCAGATGAAAATTGTTACAATGTCAGCATTTATTACATGACCCTCGCAAGCTACCCCACAACCATCTCCTTCATTTATGGCAACGGCATAGCCATAAATGGAACCGAGGAACCACATTCCTCGGATATGATACCCATTGGAAAATATCTGGAGATATATCCTGTGACCACGAACTCATGGATAAACCTTACAATCCATTATGAGGATAGCGAGGTTTATGGTGTGAACGAATATGATTTGGCTTT
>JAGGZK010000022.1 GCA_021162065.1 Thermoplasmata archaeon | reverse complement strand
GCCATTACGGGCAGCAGAAGCATTGTAGAAACAATATGCCAGAGCATGAAGGGTATGGCAAGGGTGTAGCATAGCAGCAATCCATTCAAATCATGGGCATACCATCCCAGCCAGCTTCCGAAGTTGGTCCATATATCGTAGGCGACCACGGCAGCAATGCTTCCCCCAAAAAATGTGGTAAAACTTCTTCCCCTGCTATAATATCCTATGGCAGCCATCATGGCAAAGCCAGACCATGTGAAGAGAAATATGGCTGTGTTGCCTATAATCACATCTGTTATTCCCATTATCGCCAGCGGAATGATGAATGTGAAATGCCCGCCGAGATATCGCCCTGCTATTAATGATACGGCGGCAACCACAAAGAATACATCCATCATGAACATCGGCTGCTTTATTCCGGCCAGCGTTATGTATATATGGGGTGTGGCCGGCATTATGTTATAGAGCCACAGACGGGCTATAACGCCTGCAATAATAAGTCCCAGGGAAAGCAGAATCTTCCTTCTCATGGAATTCAATATATGGCTGCCCTTTAAATCTTTAACTGAATTCTTCCAGTTTCCATTCAACTTCATCACCTTCATAAAGCATTTTTTTATCTGCTCCCACCTCTCCCATCTCTCCATTCACATAATAAATCCAGTATTTTCCATTGCCACCTTCTCCAGCAATAGAGTTCACAAAATAGCTGTCATACTGGCCATAGTAGGTGTAGTCCACATCCCATCCGCCCTTATGGGCTGCTGTGAGCAGCACATTCAGCACAGTAGCATTTTTCTGACTCATGGAAAGAGTGTAGTTCCATATGGTGCCATTATTGAAATTTATGTATAGGGCTATATTCACCATGGCATTTGTATTTTCTTCATTTACTCCTCCATTCTCTTTTTCCACCAAATAGTAGGCGGATGCCAAGACAGCGACCAATACAACAATTCCTGCAATCCATATCTTTGTCTTCATCTCATCACCATCAATTTTTTTTTATAAAAGTAAAATAATTTTAACTTAAATATTTTTCCATGGTGTAAAATTAAACACAGATGATAACTTTCTTAAATCACTTCCCATTTCCTTCCTATAAAGGAATACGATAAAGAAAACAGAAGAAATCGCCGAATTTTTTGAAGTAAGTAGAAAAATGTATGAAAAATGTCATCATTATTCTCAGATAATTTTTCAACCTTCCCAAAAATCAAAAGGAACTCAGAAAAAATAAAAAGGGAAAGAATTAGGCAGCAGCAGTATATGTCGCTGTCTCAACAACCTCTGCACCTGTTGCCCATTAATTTCATAAATTTAATGCCATTTTATTTTTATGAAAGGAGTATTACTTGCTCTTCTCATCGCTGCCATTTTACTCATGCCTTTATCCCTACAGCAGGGTTTACAGAAGTCTCCATGGCCCATTCAGGGACATGATTTAAGGCACAGTGGAGTAAGCGAATATGATACAAGCCATAATAAGGGAGGAATAAAGTGGAGAGCTAAGATAGGATGGATCGATTATCCAACAATTACCCCCATTATAGATAAAAATGAGATAATCTATATTGGCACAAATGGCCCAGAATTAAATGGAACATTATATGCATTCTACCCAAATGGAACCGTAAAATGGGAATTTGTAGCAGAAGAATGGATAGAATCCCCCCCACCATTGCAGATGATGGGACAATATACATTCCATCCGAAGATAACTTATATGCTTTAAACCCCAATGGAGCCATAAAATGGGAATTTAATAAAGGATCTAGGTGGTCTGTAGTGATAGATGGGGATGGAACCATATATTTTAGTTCAGATGATATTTTATACGCCATAAATCCGGACGGAACCGTAAAATGGGAATTTGTAGCAGAAGATGATATCGCCAATTCCGCTGCAATATACAATGATACAATATATTTTGCCGATATGTGCGGGTATTTGTATGCTCTGTTTCTGAATGGAACTCTTAAATGGAAATTTGACATGGGGTTGAAAAGTTTATGCAGTCCAAGCATTGATGAAAATGGAGTAATTTATTGCTCAACAAACTGGCCGGGCACATGCAACATAATATATGCAATTTACCCAAATGGAACAAAAAAATGGGAATGGATGTCTCCTTTTAATCCATTGGATGGAGATACTCATGGGTTTGCTGTGACAAATGATACTCTGTATTTTGCGACCTATGAAGGAAACCTGTATGCGTTGGATAAGGAAAATGGGAGTATGAAATGGTATGCTTATTTATCCACGAATTACACATATGGTAAATATCCGACTCTTCCTGCAATAGGGAAGGATGGAACAATATGGGTTGCATGCAATAGATATGATAGAGAGAGTGGTCCTGATAATGGGTATTTGTATGCCTTTACTCCTGATGGAAAGAAGAAGTATGAAATAAAGCTGACAAGTGGGGAACCATACGCAAGCGTATGGCCTGGCTCTCCATCGATTGGGGAAGATGGAACAGTATATATTGCAACGTGGAATGACTGGTTCACCATCGCTGGTTATGGATATTTATACGCCATAAATGACGAGATGAAAAGAGATGTTTTCATTACGAGACCCAAGGTGCCTTATCTCTACATATTCGATAGAGAGATATGGAGATTTGGGGATAAATATTTTGATCTTGGTGGAGTAGCATCCATTGTAATAGGAGGAATTACAATAGAAGTAGAGGTTGAATCTCCAGATCATGTGGAGAAGGTTGAGTTCTATATTGAGGATCGTTACAGCGATACGCCTCCTCTCCTTTATTACACAAATTACTCCTCTCCTTTCCAGTGCGAGTGTAGATATAAGGCATTTGATAATAAAAAGGAGTGGCATCAATTTTATGTAAAAGCATACTATGATGATGGATATGTTGTGACGGATTTGGTGGGTCCCATCAGAATTTTCTGTTTGTTTGGCGAATCTCCTTAATTACACCATTAATTTCATAAAATCTTCACATTTTCATTATCATGCGAATTTATGTCACATTACTCGTAGCAATAACGATGCTTTCTGTTAGCTTTGCAGAAACTATAGAGAAAGATGAAAATGTACATCTCATCCATGGCCCATGTTCTGTCATGATACCCAGCATACAGGAAGAAGTGAATACGACACGAGCATGAATGAAGGAAAGATAATATGGAAGGTGAAAACAATGGCGATAATGGGTTCTCCAGATATAGCTAGCGATGAAACCATATATGTTGGAGGTCTAGGTCCAATTAAAAATGGAACACTGTATGCCATAAATCCAGATGGAACAATAAAATGGAGCAAGAATATGCCACCAAAAACAAAATATGGTTTTTCTTATATTGAGACAACTCCTGCAATAGGAAAAGACGGAACAATATATGTTGGAACACAAGAAGGCTATCTCTATGCCTTTACTCCAGAAGGAGAAGAAAAGTGGAATGTAAAGCTCCCAAATATAGGGTTGCATGCAGATGCTATTGCAGTAGATGAAAATGGAACTGTATATGCAGGATATGGAAGATTTCTTGCCATTTATCCAAATGGAACAATAAAATGGAATATAAGTGTAAAGAAGGCAGGTTTTGCTCCAACAATAGGAAAGAATGGAACAATATACGTTGGATGCTATGATAACTATTTACGTGCCATTTATCCAAATGGAACAATAAAATGGGAATTTAAGGCAAAGGAAATGCCCACCTCTCCTGCCATTGATGATAATGGTATGATTTATGTTGGTACTATTTCATCATGGGGGGATAATAGGTTATACGCTTTATATCTAAATGGGACGCTGAAATGGGAATTTAAGCCAGATAATGAAGTATATGGTGTTATTTCATATCCTCCTGCTATTGCTGAAGATGGAACAATATATTTTGGAACTGGAGAAGGAAGAATATATGCTGTTGATAAAAACGGGATAAAGAAATGGCATAAGTATGTTGGACAGTATCCAACTCCTCCAGTAATAGGAAAAGATGGAACAATATACATAGCAGCAACTAAAAAAGTCTCACCAACCTACCCTCATGAAGATGGCTACCTATATGCCATAAATCCAGATGGAACAATAAAATGGAGAACAATGCTCGATAGTGACATTCCATATGACTATTGTTATCCATCTCCTATGGCAATAGGAAAGGATGGGAGAATATACATTGGAACGTGGTTCGGTAGCGAAAAAGAAGATTGGGGCTATTTATATGCAATAGGAACAAGAGAAAGAAAGGGAGAAATTACCATAGATGGAAATGATGATTTTACCATAGAAAATGGAGTTATAGAAGGAAATGGAAGCAGAGAAAATCCATTCCTCATAAGAGGAGGGAATTTCAGCAAACTCATCATAAAAAATACAGATGCCCATTTCATTATCGAATACTGCAATTTCCATGATAATGGATTAATCATGGAAAATGTGGAAAATGCGGAGATAAAGAGATGTGATGGTTTTTCATGCTCCACAGGCATATCTCTCATAAACTGTAGCAACATCACTATAACTCTTTCAAGCATCAACAAAAATGAAATGGGTGTTTATATGGAAAGATGTAGCAATGTAACCATCACAGAATGCACCATTGAGGAAAATGGATATGGCATATATGCCGAAAACTCATATGATAATCTAATTTACTTCAACGATATTATGAACAATAGTATATCTGCTTACGATAATGGAGAAAATTCATGGGATAATGGCACCGTGGGCAATCACTGGAGCGATTACTACAGCAACGATGAAAATAGAGATGGAATAGGAGATGAACCATATTGCATAGAGGGAGGAAACAATTGCGATAACGCTCCTCTCATAGAATCTTTTAAGGTGGATACAGTTCCTCCAATAGTTAAAATTTTAGAGCCAGAGGAGGGATATCTTTACATAAATGGAAGGAAAGTGTTGTCATTGCCCGTCAATATGACCATTATAATTGGGGGAATGATAATTGCGGCAGAAGCAGAGGATGCAGTATCAGGCATTTCATCCATGAGTGCAGATGCTGTGAGGATGCTTTTCAAACAGGATAATATTTTATATCATGCTTCGGATAATACATGGTACTGGGGGAAATATAAGAACTATTACGGGTTTTATATTTTAAGGGTGAAGGCCTGGGATAAAAAAGGAAATGAGGCAGAAGATGTAATGAAAATATTTGCTTTGACACCAAAAGGAAGTGTAAAAGCATGTTTTGAAAACGAAACTGTTGCTTTGGTAATAACGAAAATGGTGAGGGAATTCAAAATTCTCTCATAATGTGAAGAGGAGAAAATATGCACCTTTAATGAAGATTTCTGAAATTCATTGAATGTTTAATAATTCTGCTAATAATGCATATTTTCAAAAATGTTATCAATGTCACTTGCCATTATATATGGAAAAGAAAATGGGAGATATTATGCTTCCTCCGCCCCTGAATGCTTACTTCTCATCAACAAATTCATCCAAGGGGAGAATAACCTCCTTCTTTTTCCTTCCTTTCCCCAGCAATTTCTTGAATTCTTCCTCGTTGATGATTTTTATGCCCAGTTCCTTCGCCTTTTCATATTTACTCCCTGGTTTTTCACCCACCACCACGTAGTCAACGTTTCTGCTTACTGTGCTTGCCACCTTCCCTCCTTCCTCCTCCACCATTTCCTTCGCCTCTTCTCTTGTGAAGTCCTTGAGGGAGCCGGTGAAAACAAAAGTCAGGCCAGCGAGTTTTCCATGCTTTTTCTCATATTCCATTCTCACTCCAAGCTTTCGCAACTCTTCTATCTCCTTCCTGTTTCTCTCCTCTGCAAAGAAGTCCACTATGCTTTTTGCCGTCTCGGGCCCTATCTCCTTTATTGCCATTAACTCCTCCATGCCGGCATTCATCAGAGCATCGATGCTTTTGAATCTATCAGCAAGGATACGGGCTGTATGCTCTCCAACGTTGGGTATGCCCAGAGCATATATGAATCGGGCAAGATTCTTTTCCTTACTCTTCTCTATTGCTTCTATTAAATTCTCTGCCGATTTCTCGGCAAATCTCGGCAAATTCATCAAATCTCTTTTTGTGAGCCGATATATGTCACTTATCCTTTTTATGAGTCCCTTATCCACCAGCATCTCCACCGTTTTCCCACCAAGTCCTTCAATATCCATGGCATTTTTGGAGGCAAAATGTTCTATGCTCCTCTTCAACTGGGCCGGGCAGGAAAGCCCGCCGGTGCAGCGGTAATATGCCCCCTCCTTCACAACATGACTTCCGCACACAGGGCAGCGGGACGGCATCACAAATTTCTTTTCCTTTCCCGTCCTTTTTTCCTTAATCACCTCCATAACTTCTGGTATAACATCTCCTGCCCTTGCCACCTTAACCCAGTCCCCTATCCTCACATCCTTTTCTTTTATGTAATCCTCATTGTGAAGTGTTGCCCTCGAAACCGTAACACCCTTAACATCCACCGGCTTTAGAAGAGCAACAGGAGTTAGAGTGCCTGTTCTTCCTACGCCCACCACTATATCCATCACCTGCGTTATTTCCTTCCTGGGTGGAAATTTGTAGGCGATGGCCCATCTCGGCGAGCGGGTTTTTGTGCCCAGTTTTTCCTGGTGGTCAAAACGATTCACCTTTATAACGACACCATCTATCTCATATCCAAGCTTGTCCCTCCTCTCCTGCATCTCCCTGTGATATGCTATGACCTCCTCCACATTTTTACATAATTTCACCAGAGGATTAACCTTCAGCCCCCATTTTTTCAGTGCATGCAGCGCATCCCATTGCGTTTCCACTTCCATGCCGCCCTCCTGATGCATTATCTCGTAGAAGAAAATATCCAGCGGCCTCTCCGCCGTTTCCCTTGGGTCGAGGCGGCGCAAGCTGCCGGCGGCGGCGTTCCGAGGATTTGCCATCGGCTCCTCTCCGCGCTCTATCAATTCTTTGTTGTATTCCTCGAAGTCCTTTATGTGCATTATCACCTCGCCCCTCACGGCAAGCATTTTTGGCACATCCATTTCTTCTTTCCTCAACACAAGAGGCACGGCCCTTATGGTTTTTATGTTCTCCGTCACATCCTCTCCTTCTATTCCATCTCCTCTCGTCGCCCCTCTGACGTATTTTCCATCCTCATATATCAACTCGACGCTCAATCCATCAAGTTTTGGCTCCGCCACATATTCAACGCTTTCCACTCCCAGTTCCTTCTTCACCCTTTTATCGAAGGCGCGCATCTCCTCATCGTTCTTTACAGCATCAAGGCTAAGCATTGGCTTGACATGGCGAACATTTTTGAACTCCTTTGACGGCGGCGCCCCCACACGCTGCGTCGGAGAATCAGGGGTTATGAATTCCGGAAATTTTTCCTCCAGCTGGCGAAGTTCCTCCATTAAGGCATCATATTCTGCATCCGATATCTCCGGCTTGTTGAGAACATAGTAAAGATAGTTATGCCTCCTTATCTCCCTGCGCAACCACTCAATCCTTTTTCTTGCCTCTTCCCTGGTGAGTTCCCCCATACTTTAAAATGATGTCGGGGGGATAAAAAGTTTTGCTTCAAAAGTTGAAAAGCATGGTCTGCTTATTCATTTTCCTAATCTTTTCCGCCATTTTGTATATTTCCTCGGCTTTTTCCTTATCTTCTGCAAGATACTCTATCTCTTCTCTTTTTAATTCAAGCGATACTGCAAGCAATGAGGCCATCTTCGCATTCATAAAAATCCTCTTTATGAGGGGCAGAATCTCCATGGCTTTGGAGGCCGAGCAGTGCATTTTTTTTCCTATCTTCCTTGCCATTTCTTGCTTCATACGCCTTTCCTGTTTGCCAGCCGCCATTTTCCTGAGCCAGGTTGGAAAGGAGTAGCGGACAAATCCTCCCCGTCCATATCTCTTTGCTGCTGCCACCCCTCCAGTCATCAGTTCATAGGCGTATCTCCACATGCCGTAATACTGCCTTCTCCAGGTTCTGCCAAGGAAGACATCTGCTCTGGAGAGGAAATAATAGCCTCTCATGAGGTCTGTGGGATTGGTATATTCGGCGGGCAGATTCTCATCTATCCATAGTATCAGGTTGTCCGGCGATTCATCTAGAATTCTTGCCTGATTTATGGCCGTTCTCATATCTCTCGCTTTCAGAATTATGCGAAGGGCTGTGAATATCTCCGCTTCCCTGTCCCTGTAGCCAAGATGACGGAGTGCATCCCTAGTTATTCTTCTTTCGTAGGAGATGGACTGCAGATCATTTATGGCGCTCCTCACGTCTCCATCACACCTCCTTGCTATCGCCTCCAGCGCCTCTTTTTCATATTCCAGCCCTTCATTTCTGCATATCTTCTCGAGAAGAGATACAATCTCTCTTTCAGAAACCCTTCCGAACTCTATGGGGATGCAGAGCTTTTTAAGTTCGCTGCCCCTTCCTTTGGTGAGGCCGTAGTAGTCATTTGCCAGAAGAATGATGGGCTGCTTTGCCGCCTTTATGGTTTCTATTATTGCCCCCTTTCCTCCTGCATCGCCATTTCTTTCATAAAGATTGTCGGCCTCATCCAGTATTATCAGCCTTCTCACCTTCCTCCCCATGGCATCTTCCGGCGCTCCCAGTATCTCGCTTACCGCCCCTGTAAGGGCAACCCTCCTTATAACATCCCTATTCCTGTCATCACTGGCATTGAGCTCTACAATCTCCCATCCAAAATCTCTGGCTAAAGCATGGGCTGCTGATGTTTTTCCCACACCCGGTTTTCCATATAGAATAACCGCCTTTTTTGATGGACTGCCAACCTGCCATTCTCTTGCCCATTTCAGAAGCTTCTCCTTTGCCTCTTTGTTACCAATAACATCATCAAGATGTGCTGGCCTGTACTTCTCCGTCCAGTTCATTTATCCAGCTCAAAATCCTGCCAGTAGAGGTCCTTCTTGAACTCCTCCCTTATTATATCTCCAAGTTTTGTGGGAATTCTTATGCCGTATTCTTCATAGACCTCCATTCCATCTCTCGTTATATATGTGGGATTGAAGGGATCAAAATCGGGCGGAAGTTTGACAAGCTGATATTCATACTCTCCTGTCTCGGGATTCCTTATGCATATCCTGTAATTGTGCTTGTTGAGCACCGTGTAACTTCCCTGAAGTTTACTCACGAGATCGCGATAGTAATTGATGCTATTCTTCAACTCCTTAACCTCTCTCTCCAGCGCCTCCACCTTCGCCTTATATTCCTCCAGCTCCCTCCTCAACTTCTCATTCTCATATTTCAGCGCTTCTCCGCTGAAGCCTCCACCCTCCAGATGGGCTATCTTCATTTTGAGAAACTCATTCTCCCTCCTCAACTCGGTGAGCCAGTCGAAGAGCTTCTCGCTTGCGGGAGCCCTCTCCTCCATTCTCCTCAATTTCTCCTCAAGTTCGGCAATAATAAATCTATATTTCTCAATCTCGTTGCTCTCCATCTCCTTCACATCCTCCTTTTCCGGTGTCTTCTCCGCCACCATTTCCACCTGCTCCTCTTCTTCCTCTTCCTCAGGCTTGGTGGTGAAAATCATTATCCCAATCCACACTAACAGAAACGAGAGAAGGACAAGTATGGTTACGGTGATGTTGTCCAGCATATTTTCCCTATCTATATACTTTTTTTATTTCTATACTTTTCGCTTTTCCAGATGCTCCTTTATCTCGTGCACTATGTCCGGGTCGCGAAGCGTTGTTATGTCTCCAATAATCTCTCCTTTCTCCGCCAGCCCCCTCAGTATTCTCCTCATTATCTTTCCGCTCCTTGTTTTTGGCAGATCGCGCACGAATAGGATGTCTTCTGGCTTGGCAGTGGGCCCTATAACCTTCACCACATGCTTTATGAGCTCCTTTTTCAGTTCCTCGCTCTCCTGCATGCCTTCCTTCAGCACCACATAGGCAAAGGGCGTCTGCCCCTTAATCTCATGAGATATGCCCACCACCGCCGCCTCAGCCACCGCAGGATGGCTCACGAGAGCGCTCTCCACCTCCGCAGTGCCCAAACGATGGCCGGCAACATTTATCACATCTCCTATTCTGCCCAGCAACCAGAAATAGCCGTCCTCGTCCACCACAGCGCCGTCTCCGGTATAGAAGTTTCCAAAGCCATATTTGCTCCAGTATTCCTCCACATATTTCTCATGAGCGTTGTAAAGCCCGCGGAGCATCGACGGCCACGGGCGCGTTATTACAAGCTCACCCTTCTGGCCCGGAGGACACACGCCCTTTTCGTCCCTCACCTCTGCCTTTAAGCCGGGGAATGGGAAGGTGGCGGAGCCTGGTTTTAGAGGTGTAACGCCTGGCAAAGGAGTTATTATATGCATGCCCGTCTCTGTCATCCACCAGGTATCGACGATGGGGCATCTCTCCTTTCCTATAACCCTGTAATACCACAGCCATGCCTCCGGATTTATGGGCTCTCCTACGCTTCCCAGGAGGCGCAGACTGCTCAAGTCATGATTGTTGGGCCATTCCTCGCCCAGTTTCATCATCAGGCGGATGGCTGTTGGGGCTGTGTAGAGTATGGTGACACCATATTTCTCCACGATCTCCCACCATCTGTCCGGCTTGGGATAATCGGGTGCGCCTTCATACATAACACTCGTTACACCATTGGCGAGGGGACCATAGACAATATAACTATGCCCTGTAATCCAGCCTATGTCGGCGGTGCACCAGTAAACATCATCATCCTTAACATCGAAAACCCACTTCATTGTTGTGGTAACGCCTACCATATAGCCGCCTGTGGTGTGCATCACTCCCTTGGGTTTTCCTGTTGTTCCGGAGGTATACATTAAGAAGAGTAAATCTTCAGCATCCATTTCTTCCGGCGGGCATTCTGCTGGCTTTCCATCAACAACATCATGCCACCAGACATCTCTGCCCTCCTTCATTGGCACGTTGCCATCGGCACGTTTTACCACTATCACCTTCTTTATATCCATGCCAGCTATGCCCTCATCCGTCTTTTCCTTGTGTTTCAGCAATTTCCCTCTTCTGTAATATCCATCACACGTTATCACATACTTCGAGCCCGCATCCTCGACCCTGTCTCTAAATGCCTCTGCGCTGAAGCCGGCAAAGACAACGGAATGGGGTGCCCCTATTCTTGCACATGCAAGCATGGCGATGGGCAGTTCGGGAATCATGGGGAGGTAAATGGAAACCACATCTCCCTTTTTAACCCCCATTTCTTTCAGTGCATTGGCAAATTTATTGACCTCTTCATATAACTGCTTATAGGTGAATTTCCTTACTTCTCCCAGCTCGCCCTCCCATATGTAGGCGAGTTTATCTCCTTTACCGCGTTCAATCCATCTGTCTAAGCAGTTATAGGAGGCATTCAACTTGGCATTTATAAACCACTTATAATATGGTTCATCAACTTCAAGAACCTTATCCCACTTTTTGAACCAGTCAATCATCTCCTCCGCTCTCTTCTCCCAGAATTTGATATGGTCCTCTCCTTCCTTATAAACATCATCGCTCTTAACCCATGCCTTTTCCTTAAATTCCGCAGGCGGCGAAAATACCTTCTGCTCTCCAGTAATCTCATTCATGTGGGGTGAATATTGTATATATACTTAAATTTTTTTGAGAGAATGAGAGGAAATGAATAACGAATGCCAAGATTTTGCCCTACTGCCTGCTTTCCCATCATAACCTTTTATTCTCTCAGAAATTCCAGCAAATCAGCGGAAATCCTTTTATAAATGGAATGAATTGAAGTGTATGGGACATATTAAATGGGTCATTCCTGTTCTTCTCGCCATTTTACTTATCTCCCCCCACTACATGTTTTCTGCAGCAAAGACGGAGACGGTGGAGGTGAGAATAACCTTTCCCGGGTTGCCATTTGATGATGTGGAGTTGAAAATGGAAAGGGCGGAGGCGGAGGAGATGGTGCAGGAGATGGAAAGAATGGCGGAGAAAAGAAATCTGCCTTCCATTTTTTCTTTCCTGAGAGGATATGCGAACATCGGAAATTTTAATCTTTCCCTTTCCGATTCCAATGTCACCAACTATCTCTCCTTCGTTTTCGGATTTGCAGATGGTCTCTTCGCCTATACCTCCGACATTCTATTTTTCCTTCTCATCTATGCCCTCACCAATGATGCCATCCTTACCCTGGTGCTGACAGCATTATTTGTTGCCTTTTCCCATCTCATTCCCTTCCGCCTTGTTATGCCTGCCGGGATAATAGAGGTGGAGGAGGGAAGCATAAAAACGGTGGGAATCAATGGAGTGCAGGAGATAGAGAACGAGGCTTTTCTGGTGGGATTTGTTGGCATAATAGTGAGCATTTTCATTCCTTCAGCCAGCATAACCTTCCTGCCCCTTTTCATCGCTGGCTACTCTGTTGCCGTGCTTCCCAATCCCTTTGGCTGATGGGGTAAATAAAAATTTTTATAACAAAAGTAAAATAATATCATGAAGGGAATCACCATTTTTATTGCGATTGCCATGCTGACCGTGCCTTGGGGTAACATAATAGAGGCAGAAGAGGAGAAAGCCTCGGTTACTGTGATCTTCTACGGATTTAATACTCCTGCAGAAATAAGAAGAGAGATGACAATCAGTGAGGCAAAAAAACTGGTAAATAAACTGAACTCCACAAGGGAGAAGGACATGGCAACTTTGCTCTCCCTCCTGAATTTTTCAGATGCTGATAAATGGATGGCAAAAATAGGCGAGAATATATCAAATTACATGAGCTTTGTTTTTGGTGCCGGTAGGGGAATAGCACTCTATACCGGAGATCTGGCCTTCTTTTTCCTTGCCCTTCTGATAACAGATGCCTTTGGTGCCATCATACTCACGACGCTTTTCGCCATTCTGACACATCTTGTTCCTCTTCGTTTTGCTCTTCCTGTGATGCTCATTGGAATTGAAAACGGTGTAATAACGACGGTGGGCATCAGAGGGGTGCAGAGTGCTGGCAGTGATACCGGGATAATGCTTATTGGCTTTGTTGGCATAATAATAAATTTCTTTATCCCAACACCCAAAGCCCCTCTTGTTCCCTTCTTCATCGCTGGCTACTCTGTTGCTGTACTCCCCAATCCCTTCGGTTAGGTGAATTGCCGCCCTTGCTGCTATTCCTCCCGCCAGCTGGTGACAGCAACTCCTATGGCAAATACAATGGCCGCAAAAACGAGAATTATGAGAGAATCCACAAAGGCGGTGGAGAGATCGCCATAAATCATTGCATTTCTCAATCCCTCGTTTACATAGTAAAGGGGCAGAGCCTTCGCGATGGTGACAAGAAAGGAGGGCATTATCTCCATGGGGAAGAAGGTGCCGGCAAGAAACATCTGGGGAAATGTTATGATGTTGCCCGCCGCTGACGCCGTGTCCTCATCCTTGACGTATCTGGCCACAATCATTCCCATGCCGGAAAAGGCAAAGCTGGCGGAGATGATGACTATTGGCACATATATATTCATGATAAAGGAGATGTGCCATATCAGTATCCCCACGGAGAGGATAATGATGGTGGACAAGAAGGACATGAAGAGCATGTAAAGCATTTTTGCCACAATCCACTCATGTTTTCCCACGGGCGTTGTTATTAGTTTTCTCAGTATCCCATTCTTTCTGAGCCTCACATTTGACTCTATGGTTCCAAAGACGCTGGACGTCATTATGGTAAGTGCCACGATTCCAGGGATAAAGAAATCAATGTATCGGAATTCCTCCTGGATTATGTTTGTGGTGTTAAACCTTAGATAGTTCTTTCCTCCTGAGATGGCAAGATTTATCTGTCCAAAAAACTGGGAGACGACGCTTATTATTGCTCCATTTCTCTGCACCTCACTCTGATCCAGATACAGGGTTATGTTGGGGGCAATGCTCTCGTTGTTCATGAATATTGCCATTCCAACCTTGGCAAGATATCCCTCGGGCACCACCATCATGGATTTTATCTTTTTCTCCTTCAGAAATTTCATGAGTTCCGAGCCATTCTTGTATTCCGAGGCATTCACAATTTTTATGTCAATAACGCCCGTGCTTTCCATGGCGTTGTAGAGGGCGTCATAAACATTGCTCTCATTTCCCATAAATGATTGGGGAAAACTCCTCAGAAATTCACTCTGGTTTACGTCACCATTCTCATAATCATAGTTCGTTACATACAGGGCGTAGGTGCCGCTTCCCCCTCCCGAAAAAATTGCCCCGAATAGAAGAATAAGGATGACGGGAAAGGCTATGGTGAAAAAGAGTGCACTTTTGCTCCTCAGAAGATGCCTCATGCTTGCCGTGAAATCAGCGACTATGAATCTAATATTCATTTTGCCTCACCCTCCAGTTTTTCTCCCGTTAACTGCAAAAACACATCCTCCAGATCGGAATGCTTTATATCCACCTCCCTGTATCTCACGTTCTTTTCCCTTAAACGGAAGAGAATATCCATAACCTCATCTCTTTTTTCCATTCTGATTTCCACACTCGAATTTTTTATTCTAACCTTTCCATACCCCATTTCCTTCATCACCCCTTCAATCTCGGTGGAGGAGCCGCCCTTAATTATCAGGGTGCTTTTTCCTCCATATTTTTCCACCAACTTCTCCGGGCTGCCCTGAGCAACTATCTTCCCCTTATGGATTATTGTTACAGTATCCGCCAGATATTCCGCCTCCTCCATGTAATGGGTTGTTAGAAACACCGTTTTCCCCCTGTTTTTCAACTCCTCTATCGCCTTCCATACATCCCTTCTGGAGCGGGGGTCCAGTCCGGTCGTTGGCTCATCGAGGAAGACTATTTCTGGATCGTTCACAAGGGCAATGGCGATGTTAACCCGCTGTTTTAATCCTCCAGAGAGATTGCGGTAGAGAACTTTTTCCTCATCATGAAGATTCATTATCTCAATTATATGGTCAATATCAACATCCTTTCTGTAAATGGAGGAAAAATAGAACAGCGTCTCTCTAACAGTAAGCCGCTCAAAGGATGAAAACTCCTGTGGGAGAACACCTATTCTTTCCTTTATATCCCTGTCTGCCCCATTCATCTCCTTTCCAAGCACCCTTATTTTCCCACTTGTTGGAACTCTTATTCCCTCTATCATCTCCACCGTCGTTGTTTTTCCAGCTCCATTGGGGCCCAGAAAGGCAAATATCTCCCCCTCCCTCACCTTAAAGGAGATATTATCAACCGCCTTCAGCCCATCATATATCTTTGTAAGGTTCTCCACCTCGATGGCGTAATTCATTGTGGAAGAGAAGGTATCGATATTTAATATTTTTTCAAATTCTTGTGGTAGCATTCAAGACGAACAAAAGAGATTAATATATGTATTTCATGATAAATTAGGTGTAATATGAGTGAAGTGGTGTTACGGGTTGCTGAAGGATTGAGTCAGGATGTGGGAGCAGGAAGAGCCAGACTGGATGCTGAAACACGGCTTCAGCTTGGCATTTCCCCCGGTGATGTGGTAGAGATAGAGGGAGGAAGAAAAACAGGAGCTATAGTATGGCGTGCCCGTCCCGTGGATGAAGGAAGGGGAATAATAAGAATAGACAATCTCACCAGAAAGAATGCAAGAGTAGGAATAGGAGATAAGGTAATAGTGAGAAAGGCAGAACCCAAGATAGCAGATCGTGTAATAATTGCCCCCGCCATATCTAGGAGTCAGCGCATCCAGTTTGGACAGGGAATAGAGAATCTTGTCAGGAGAGGCCTTCTAAAGCGACCCGTTACCGCAGGAGACACCATAGTGGTACCGGGCATAGCCCTTTTCGGTAACTCCCTTCCATTCGGTGTGGTGAAGACCGAGCCGAAGGGCATTGTTCTCATAGGCGAGAATACGGATGTTGTGGTGAAGGAGGAGCCCATAAAGGAGGAAATGCTTAAACTCCCGCAGGTGAGCTATGAGGATATAGGTGGTCTGGACGAAGAGATAATGAAAATAAGGGAGATGATAGAACTGCCGTTAAAACATCCCGAACTCTTTGAGCGCCTTGGCATAGACCCGCCGAAGGGCGTTCTTCTTTACGGCCCTCCCGGCACAGGAAAAACGCTTATAGCAAGGGCTGTGGCAAATGAGAGCGGAGCAAGTTTCTATACAATAAATGGGCCGGAGATAATGAGTAAATTCTATGGCCAGAGCGAGGAAAATTTAAGAAAAACCTTTGAGGAGGCGGAGAAGAACTCGCCCTCTATAATTTTCATTGACGAAATAGATGCCATCGCCCCTAAGAGGGAGGAGGTTCATGGAGAGGTGGAAAGGAGAGTTGTCTCGCAACTTCTCACCCTTCTCGACGGCTTAAAGGGGAGGGGAAAGATAATAGTGATAGGCGCCACCAACCGCCCCGACTCCTTGGACCCCGCTCTGAGAAGACCGGGCAGGCTGGATAGGGAAATAGAGATAGGGGTGCCGGATAGAAAGGGCAGAAAGGAGATACTCCAGATTCACACAAGGGGAATGCCCCTTGCCAAGGATGTCAATCTTGATGAACTGGCCGATGTCACCCATGGATTTGTTGGCGCGGACCTTGCCGCCCTTGCGAGGGAGGCGGCCATGAGCGCCCTGAGGAGGTATCTCCCCAGAATAGACCTCGACAAGCCCATACCCGCAGATGTGCTGAAGGAAATGATAGTGAAGATGGATGATTTCAAGGAGGCGTTGAAGTCCGTTGAACCATCTGCTTTAAGGGAGGTGATGGTGGAAATTCCCAGGGTGAGATGGGATGACATAGGTGGCCTGGAGGAGGTGAAGAAACGTCTCATAGAGGCGGCAGAATGGCCTCTCAAGAACCCCAAGGTATTCAAGAGGATGGGCATAAGGGCTCCCAAAGGAATACTGCTTTACGGCCCACCTGGCACTGGAAAAACGCTTCTTGCCAAGGCGGTGGCAACGGAAAGCCAGGCAAATTTCCTATCCATTAAAGGGCCCGAGATATTCAGCAAGTGGGTGGGGGAGAGCGAGAAGGCGATAAGGGAGTTATTTAAAAAGGCGAAACAGACAGCGCCATCCATTATATTCCTTGACGAACTGGATTCCATTGCCCCCAGAAGAGGAAGTTATGAGGGGAGCAGGGTGACGGAGACGGTTGTGAATCAATTGCTGACTTCCATAGATGGGCTGGAGCAGTTGAGGGACATAGTGGTGATAGGTGCCACCAACCGCCCGGATATAATAGATTCTTCCCTCCTCCGCCCGGGAAGGTTTGACGAACTCATATTTGTCGGCGCTCCTGACAAGGAGGCGAGAAGGGCAATCTTTGAGATACATACCAGAAACATGCCCCTTGCCAAGGATGTTGACCTGGACGAACTTGCGGACATCACAGAAGGATACGTAGGAGCAGACATAGAGGGTATATGCAGGGAGGCCGGCATGATGGCCCTGAGGGAGAACATAAATGCCAAGGAGGTGAAAAGAGAGCATTTCCTGAAGGCGATGGAAAACGTTCACCCATCCATGGACGAGGAAATGATGCAGTACTACATGGAGGTGGAAAAGAAACTTGGAAAGGGTCTCCAGAGGAGAGAGATAAAGAAGGGCATAGAAGTGATGTGACCTCCTGCATGAAGGCATTGCTCCATATCAGATAAAAATTATAAATGGAAAAGCAATAAGGGAATATGAAGTCGAGAGTAATGCTTGTGTTTGTTGTTGTGGCTGCACTTATTGCTTCCTCGGCCGTTTCTTTTGCTGAAAATGGGGGGATAAGAAAAGCCAGCATCAGGGTGCCGGTGGAATCTCTAAAACTTATTGACATGGGGGAAGGTAAACTCGAGTTAAAAATGGAGGGTGTGAATTATCTTTATTCCCCCGGCAAGCCGGTATTGCCGGAAATTACAAAGGTATTCCAGCTTCCATTTGGAGTAAAGGTGAAGGAAGTTAAGGTCTCCGTTAAGGGAGTTAAAGAGATGGACGTGAAAGGAGTAATAAAGCCATCCATGGGTCCCCTTCCTCTGATTCCGGAAGGAATTGATGCATCCTGGCATATTGACAAGAGCATATACAGGAGCAGCAATTTCTATCCTTCAGAATGGTACAAGTATCGTGTTGGATGTGGAATGAATGGGGAGGAGCAGAGAGTGACCTTTGTTTCCGTTCATATATACCCTGTGAGATATGCTCCGGCTGCTGGCAAACTCATGCTCATGGAAAGGGCGGAGATAAAAATAGAGTATGAGGACGCAAAGAAAACACTGCCACAGAATGGTGAGTACCAACTGGTTGTCATAACACCATCTGCCTTTCTGGAGGAGGCGCAGCGTCTCGTGGATCATAAGAATAGTGTCGGTATGGACGCATTTCTCAAAACGGTGGAGGATATTTATGATGAATACGACGGCAGGGACGGGGCGGAGAAGATAAAATACTTCATCAAGGATGCCATAGAGGAATACGGCATAAAATATGTTCTCCTTTTTGGCGGAGTCAAATCTCCCATATGGTCCAAACCAAGAGACAATGCCAATGTGGGCGAGAAGGACTGGTATGTGCCCGTGAGATACACCAATCTCTACGATAATCCCAAATATCCTCTGGCGGAGGAGGTACTGCACGATCCCGGTGTGGCCAGCGATCTCTATTACGCGGACATATACAAAGAGGGAGGAGAGTTTGATGACTGGGATTCCAATCATGATGGCATATTTGCGGCATGGAACAAACCGGGCGTTGATAACGATACACTGCCGGATTTATATCCTGATGTTGCCGTTGGCAGACTGGCATGCACAAGTGTTGAGGAGGCAAAAACGGTGGTGGATAAAATAATAAACTACGAGAATGGATGCGAGGATTCCTGGTTTAAAAGAATGCTGGTTGTTTCTGGAGATGGCTTCCTTGACCAGATGGATTTGAACATACAGTGGGATACCAATGGTCTGCCCAACGGAGAGTACACCATTTATGCCCAGAGTATAAATGATG
>JAGGZK010000053.1 GCA_021162065.1 Thermoplasmata archaeon | reverse complement strand
TTATAATCTGGCTTATATGGCGGGCGGGGATGTGGGGCGGAGGGGATGCGAAGCTTATTATGGGATTGATATCCCTTCTCTCCCCAAATTATGGTATCGAGTTTATCCCCTCATTTTTCATGATGCTGGCTTTTTCCTCCCTTGTCCATTATTTCATATTTGGGATGATACAGGCGATGAGGGAGAAAAAAGGAAAAATATTTGCTGTGGCGATGGTACTAATAATAACTCTTCCGATGCTTTCATATTTTCTTCTGGAAAATGTTTCCCGAAATATTGCCATTCTTACCTCTCTCATCATGTTTTTCATAATAGGAGATATCTCCTCCTCCTTTCTTCCGTGCAGGAAAAAAGTAAAGGTTTCGAATAAAATTGTGGGAGAAATACTGGCGGAGAGCATCTATATTAAAAACGGAAAAATTGTGAGAATTGAGGAAGAGCCATCTTTGATAATTAAGGCAATCAAAAGGAGAAGAATTGGGAGCAGGGGAATGGAGGCTCTTCTCATACCAAAACATACCGGAATATCAAAGGGAGAAATAAGCACATTAAAGAAATGCTGCGATGATGTTTCCATATTCATATCCTATCCCATGGCACCCATCATACTTGTGGCATTGATTTTTACAATTCTTTTTGGAAGAGAAATGTTTTCAATAATAATGGGCATATGAGATCCGATTCTACAACAGTTTTTATAGGAGAAAAACTTATATGACAAGGACAACAGAAATATATTTCCATCCCTTTATTCTCATGGAATTCCGTCTCATAAACGATGGGTGGAGGGATGCATATGAAAATATGGCAATAGATGAGGCAATTTTAATAGGCGGCACACCAACCCTCCGCTTTTATAAATGGAGGCCATCGGCCATCTCCATTGGATATTTTCAGAGCATGGAGGAAGAGGTGAATCTGAAAGAATGTGAAAAACAAAACATAGATGTGGTTAGACGCATTACGGGAGGGGGGGCGGTGTACCATGATAGCAACGGAGAGATAACCTACTCCTTTGTGTGTCCTCAGGAAATGCTGCCAAAAAAAATAATGGACATATACTCCTTAATATGCTCCTCTCTTGCCCTGGGGCTGAGATATCTTGGTTTGAATGCAGAGCATAGGGGGATAAATGACATTGTTGTCAATGGGAAAAAGATATCGGGGAGTGCCATGACAAGGAAATACGGGAATATTCTGCAACATGGAACATTGCTCCTGAGAGTGGATGTCAAAAAGATGTTTTCTCTGCTGAAGGTGGGCAAGGAGAAGATAAGCGATAAGGAGATAAAGAATGTGGAGGAGAGGGTGACATCCGTGGAAAAAGAGGGTGGAGTCTTAGATGAGGAAGAAATAAAAAGGGCATTGATGGGGGGATTTGAGGAAAAAATGCACTTAAGGTTCTACGAAGGTGAAATTACCCAGGAGGAGATATCGGAGGCGAAAAAACTGAGGGAAAAATATGAAAGCAGAGAATGGAATTTTAAGAGGTGAATTGAAGGTCAGAGGGGGAAAGCTCATCAAGTGCAGAATGAAGGTAAAGAATGGAAGAATAGAGGAAATAAAGTTCAGTGGAGATTTCTTCATGTATCCGGAGGAAAAATTGGAAGAACTGGAGGAAATGCTAATAAATATCGAACTCAAAAAGGAAAAAATACTCCCCATAATACACCATTTTTCGGAAAATGTGGAGATGGTTGGCGCGGATGCTGATGATATTGTGAAGGTGATAATGAAAACAATCACCAATTAAAATTAAAAACATTTGAGCATTTCCATATCATGAAGATTGTTGCCGGCTCATCCTCGCCCATGCTTGCCAAAAACATTGCCAGATTAATGAATATGGAACTGGCAGACGTTTCCATAAAGAGATTTCCTGATGGAGAGTGCTATGTTAAATTCAATGAGAAGATAGAGCATGCCGTGGTGGTGCAGAACACCTATCCTGATGAGAATCTGGTGGAGCTTTTTATCATTCAGGATGCCTTGAAGAGGATGAATGCGAAAGTGGACATAGTCATTCCCTACTATGGCTATGGAAGACAGGATAAGGTTTTTGAGGAAGGAGAGGCAATAAGCGCAGAAAAAATGGCAAAACTAATAGAAATGGATGCAAACCACGTTATTCTAATAAACCCACATAAGGAGCACATTCTGAAATTTTTTGATATAGAGGCGGAGATATGCGATGGCGTGCCAGCCATAGCAGAATATTTTAAAGAAAAGGTGGATGCTGTTATAGCCCCTGATAAAGGAGCCCTTCATATGGCAGAAAAGGCCTCTTCTATAATAGGATGTGATTACGACCATTTCGAAAAAACAAGGATAAGCGGAAGCGAGGTGAGAATGGAAGTAAAGAACATGGATGTGGAAGGGAAAAGGATTCTTATACTCGATGACATCATTTCCACCGGGGGAACCATGGCAAAGGCGGTGGAGCTGTTGAAAAAGCGGGGAGCCAGCAAAATATACGCCGCCTGCGTCCACGGCCTATTCATAGGGAATGCTGATGAAAGAATAATACAGGCGGGTTGTGATGGGCTGGTGGCCACGGATACAATAGAAAGTTCCTACAGCATGGTGAGCGTTGCTGAAGAGGTTGTTAAACTCCTGAAATCATAAATCCTTTCTCTTAAATATGAGGTATCCTCCTGCCAGCATCACAATCATCCAGGCAAAAAGTATGGCAAGCACGAAAGGTGTATTCACAAAGGAGGGGAGGTTGCCGAGATTGCTGCTTATGGAGGAAATGTTTAGGGCAGCGAGGGTGGAATAGGCCTTTACCGGATTCATTAACGAAATTATGTAATAATACGAGGGGGCCACAAAATCGGGGTCGCTCAACTTTCCAATACCATACTGGGCCATCAGTATGCCGGCCAGCACAATGTCCCATATCATCTCAAAGAGGAACCAAAGGAAGATGGCGCCGCCCATGGCCGTGGAGCGTTTTTTGAATATGGAGGAAAAGAACAGGGCTATTGAAATGAAAACAAGCCCCAGCAGGATGGAAGACAGTATAAAAATGAAATAATCACCCCATGCCACATCCTTCACATTTATTCCTATTATGATGCCAGCAATTCCGAAACCTATGAAATTTGCCATTGCCATCACTGCGCCAAGACCAATAAATTTTCCTGCAATAACCTCCTCTCTCTTTACCGGATATGAAAGAAGAAGCTCAAGAGAACCTTTCTCTCTTTCTCCCACAATGGCCGCATAGCCAAGCATAAGTCCTATGATGGGTATGAGTATGGAAACCAGGGTCATCATCCCTGCTATCGTCACATCCAGATCCTTCCATCCCACGCCTCCCGAACCAAATCCTGAGCCGAAGTAGGAAATCACCAGCGTTAGTATAACAAAGATGGAGGAAACGGCAATAACCCATTTATTTCTCCAGTTGTCCATGAATTCCTTTTTGGCTATGGCAACAATTTCATTCATTCTCCTTCACCACCTTTATGAAAATTTCCTCTAAGGTTGGCTCCACGGTTTTGAAATCAAGTATTTTTCCTCCCGCTTCTTCAATGGTATTTATGATGGAGAGTTTGGCGCTGGGAGGGCATAAAATTTCAAGAACATTTCCATCTGCTTTAACATCTTTCACAGATTTTATTCCCTTCACGAGTTTGAGGATGTAGTCAGAGGGCCGCTGCAGTTCTACCCTCAACCTCGGCTCCACCTCAAATTTCTTGCTCAGATTTTCCACCGTATCTATTGCCACTATCTTTCCCTTGTTCATTATCGCCACCCTGTGACTGAGTTCCTGCACCTCCGAAAGTATATGGGAGGAGAGAAGAATGGTGACGCCTTCCTCATTCAACCTTTTTATTTTCTCCCTCAATTCATAGGCCCCAACGGCATCCAGTCCGGTGGTGGGCTCATCGAGAATAAGGAGAGAAGGAGAACCCATAATGCACTGGGCAAAACCGAGACGTTGAAGCATTCCTTTGGAGTACCCCCCCACCTTTCTTTCAGCATCCTTCTCAAGTCCCACTTCCTTAAGAAGAGCCATGAAGTCCACATTTTTGAGCCCCTTGAGTTCTGCAAAAAACTGGAGTGTCTGGATGGCCGTGAGGTTGTCATAGAATGCCACCTTCTCCGGCAGATAACCGAGTTTTCTTTTTATTTCCTTTTCATTGCTTCTCGCTTCCTTGCCTTCTATTTTTATCTCCCCCTCATAATTTATGAGCCCCAGTATTGATTTTATGGTTGTTGTTTTTCCCGCTCCATTAGGGCCAAGCAATGCAAAAATTTCACCCTTTTCCACTTTAAAGGAAATGCCATCAACGGCGACAACGCCATCATATTCCTTCCGGAGGTTACTCACTTCTATCATTTGCTGGAAATCATGGCGAGGTATTAATTATTTTTCTTTTTATCCTCCCTTTCATCAATCCCAGAATCTTCTCGTCCTCGCATAAGTTATTTCCGCCTTCAGTATCTCCTTCAAAAAATCGTCTCCCTTTTTTTCCATGGAAAGTATCCTTGATGCAGTATCTGGGCCGACACCATGGGCGGCCATGGCCATTATGGCCCTTTTTCCATAGGCCGCCACCAAAGAGGCGTTTTTCATGAGCCACTCCCTGCTTTTTTCTTTTATGCTTCCTTTCGTAACGGCGAGCATCTTGGAGGAACATTTTGGACATGTGAGGGGCGCCCTCTCCACCCTTGTTTTTATTTCATAGCCACATGCCATGCATATCATTGTTATCGCCGTCTCCTCTATCCTCTTTTTTATGGCTTTAAGAAGGGAAGCATCGAGACCAAAGGGTCTCAAAAATTCCTTCCTTGCTTTCTCCCCCTCAAGCGAGATTGGAGAAAGAGGCTGCAATTTTATCTCTATTTCTCCATCCCTTATCATCCTCACCGCCTTCATCGTATTCTCCACATCCATTTTTTCCCATATCACCCTGTCCACCACCTCCTCCATAAAAGGGGTGTTGCGGAAGGCATTCATTATCCTATCCATGGAGAAATTTTCATAGCTGGCATCCTTTTCCAGAATGCCAAATTTTCTGGCCACCTTCACCGCATCCCATTTTATGAAGGCAGATCTCTTCAGAATAATATGAAGAAGGTCTTCAATACCCTCTGGCTTTATGGAGAGAAGAATGTCCTTCACAATTTTTTTGTCAATGGAGTGGGGCACTATAAATCTTATTCGATACGCATCATTTTCCATGGCGATACTCTCTCCGATCCTCTGAGCAAGCAACGAGCCGATTATTTTACTCAGAGTTTCATTAACCCTGGTTCCAAAATGGGTGTTTATGTAGACAACATTTCCCTTTCCCTCTATGGTTATGATTCTGTCAGAAGGAACAATGAATCCCTTTTCCTTCTGCTCCCTGATTTCCTCCTCCATTATCCTGTCCTTTATTTTTCCCTCCGCCACCATCCTCCTTAATTTTCCCACCTCCCTTGCCACCTCGAAAGGTACAGGTATCTCCTCTCCAGCCCAGTCCGGAACAATATATGTTCTGACAACAGGGGATACGTGTATGATTTCATCCTTTTTCACCACTTCCCATGCCCGCCCCTTTATTATGAATCTTGAGCCCACCTCGCAATATTTGCTTACGAAGCCTTCATCCAGTTTTCCTATTTTTTTGCCAGAAGATATATCCAGAACATCGTAACTTTTCTCATCGGGAATCATGGATATGTTATCTATGAAATAGAAGGTGGATTTCCTCCTCCTCTTTATAATTCCATTTTCAGCCCATATTATGCCACTATTTCTGAGCTGCTCGACAACTTTCCGAAATAACTCCATATCCAAATTTCTGAAGGGATATGTCCTTTTCAATACATCATAGACGAAACTCTCCTTCACCTCTCCATATTCCACCGCCATCGCTATTATCTGATTCGCCATCACTGCCACGGGATTTTCCCTTATCCTTATCTTTTCTATCTCTCCCTTTATGGCCTTCTCTGCAATCACCTTTGCCTCCGCATATTCTTCAGGATTTATGGCCACTATCATCCCTCTGGAAACCTTTCCAACCCGATGCCCGCTCCTTCCCACTCTCTGAACAATTCTTGTCACCTGTCTGGGAGAGTTATACTGCAGAACAAAATCCGCCTGACCCACGTCTATTCCCAGCTCCAGCGATGAAGTGCATATAAGGGCTTTCACCTCACCCTTTTTGAACCTTTCCTCCGCCTCTATCCTCGCCTCCCTTGAAAGAGAACCATGATGTATCTCTATATCCGCCCCCATCTCCTTGAGGCGGGCGGCCAGTATCTCCGCCGCATCCCTGGTATTCACAAAGAAGAGAGTGGCCTCATGCTTTTCTATGACCTCCTTCACCCTTCTAAGGAGAGATGCGGATTCAACTCCCAATTCCATCTTTTCCGCGATGCCATGATCTTCCTCCTTTACTTCAGGGACTTCCACCTCTATTTCCATTGCCTTCTCTCCCATGGCATCCACTATTTCTGCCCCCTCCAGATTCAGAAATCTTGCCACCTCCTCAGGATTTCCTATGGTGGCGGATAAACCGATTCTCTGAAAATCGCCGGCGATTTTCCGCAGCCTTTCCAGTGCCACAGCCATCTGTGCCCCCCTCTCGCCTCCCGCCAGTTCGTGGATTTCGTCCACAATCACCCATCCTACATTTTTCAGACCCTCCCTCAATCTCCTGCCGGAGAGAAGAATCTGCAACGTTTCCGGAGTTGTGATAAGCATATTCGGGGGATGCAGCATCTGTCTTCTCCTTTCATATTTTGTGGTGTCACCATGACGAACCCCTATTTTTATATTCAATGCCTTTCCCCATTCCATGGTTCTGCGAAGCATGTCTCTGTTGAGGGCCCGGAGGGGGGTGATGTAAAGGATGTTTATGCCTTTCATTTCCCTTCTTTTTCTCTCCTCCAGGAAAAGATGAAATACCGGAAGCAATGCCGCCTCCGTCTTCCCCAGACCTGTGGGTGCTATTATCAGACAGTGCTTTCCCTCCAGAATTTTTGGTATTGCTCTCTCCTGCGGTAATGTGAGGCTGGAAATGCCCAGTTTCTGCATCACCTTTTCTATTTCTGGATGAAGCACACTTATTACATGAAAAATGCCTTAAATAGATGTTGCGCCATCAAATCATTCCCATGCCCACCAGCCCGGCTATGCCCTTTTCCAGATAATACGGGCAATCTATGTCCTCCATGGGATTCTCTATCTCCTTTCCATATTTTTCGCTGTGGGGCTCTATGCATGTGACACCATTGAAATTCAAACAGAATTCGCATTTCACCATGATGAAAAATGGTGCGGGATATAAAAGTTATAGCATCTTCTTCGCCCTTTCCCTTGCTTCCTCATATATTTTCTTCAGCGGAACTTTGCTTTTCTCCGCAATCCTCCTGCAGTCCTCATATTCTGGCGAGATGGTGGTCACCTTTCCGTTGTGATACCCTACTTTCACCCTTATCTCCCCATATTCAGTTTCCACCTTTATTATCCTCCTTTCCAGAACATGCCTCCTCACCCCGTGATATCTTATGCCCAGAGTGGAGGTCTCATTGAAAATTATACCCTTTATTTCCTCCAGATTTTCAGCAGGTGCAATGACCCTGAGCAGATTGCCCGCTCTTCCCTTCTTCATGATTGCTGGCATAACAAAGGCGTCCATCGCTCCAGCACCCAGCAACCTTTCAATTATGAAGGGATATACCTCGGAACTCATATCATCTATGTTAGTTTCTATTACATATAAATCATGGATGAATGATTTTTTCCCTATGACGACCCTGAGCACATTCGGCATATCCATCTTTTTCTTTCCCATGCCGTATCCTATGCTCTTTATCTCCATCTCCGGATAGGAAAATTCCGCCATGGATATCAACACAGCCCCGGTCGGTGTGGTCATTTCCGTGGGCACGGAGGAAAATCTCACTGGCTTCCCCTTCAAAAGTTCTAAGGTGGCGGGGGCTGGCACGGGTATCACACCATGCTCTGTCTTTACTTTTTCCTTTCCAAGCACCACAGGGGAGGAATATATCTCTTCTATGCCCAATCCCTTTAGGGCAATGAGGGAGCCAACTATGTCCACTATTGTATCTACCGCCCCCACTTCATGAAAATGTATCTTCTCCACGCTTGTGCCATGAATTTTTGCCTCCGCCTCTGCCAGACGATGGAAGAGTTCTTTTGCCTTTCCTTTGACTTCATCATCGATTTCAGAATTTTCGAGTATGGTGAGGATATCTGAAAGATGCCTTTCCATTTCCTCCTCTTCGTTGTACATGACCTCCAGAGTCGTGGCTTCTATCACATCCCTTCTTTTTTTTACAACGAGTTCAAAATCCAGATGAAGTTTTTTCAGCTCCTCCCTCAATTTCTCTTCAGGGAATCCCGCATCTATGAGGGATGAGAGGAACATGTCCCCGCTTACTCCTGTTATCACGTCAAAGTAGGCAATCATTTCCCGTCTTCATTTCCTCCATATATTTTCATATAGTAATCCCACTTGGCATCTATTTCCTTCTTTATCTCCTCTATATCTTCCTCTGTGAGATGTCTGAATCTCCCCTGCATTTTGAGCCAATCCTTTATGGGCTTTCTTTTCTTGCCCGCAAGCAATCTCTTGCTGTATCCCGTGAATTCCATTTTTCCATCTACCATTTCATACAGAACCCATGCCCCCGTCTCCACGGCAAGGCGTGACATCTCCACCGTCTTGCTCATATCGAATCTCCATCCAGGTGGGCAGGGAGCGAGAATTTCAATATATCTGGGTCCCTTCATCTCCTTGGCCTTCTTCATTTTTTCGTATAAATCGGTGGGATAGGCAATGGTGGCCGTCGCCACATATGGAATGTGGTGTGCCATTACTATTTCAGCCAGTTCCTTCTGATGCTCTTCCTTTCCCTTCCATGTTGTGGTGGTCCATGCTCCATAGGGCGTTGCCCCACTCCTCTGTATGCCCGTGTTGGAATACATCTGGTTATTGTAGCAGACATATATGAAATCCGTTCCCCTCTCCAGCGCTCCCGATAAAGCCTGCAGGCCAATGTCATAACTTCCTCCATCTCCAGCCCACACAACCGGGAGCACATCCTCCTTCTCCAGCGCTTTTAGGGCGGAGCTGACTCCAGAAGCTGCCGCCGCAGACGCCTCAAAGGCGATGTTAAGGGTGGGCACATTGAATGCCGTTTTCGGATACAATGCCTGCACCACGGCGCTGCAGGAGGCGGGGATTACAAGCATGGTTTTCTCTCCCAGCGCCTTGAGAGCAATTCTTAAAGCAATGGTTATGGGGCAGCCAGGACAGGCAGCATGCCCCTTCAATATTTTTTCATCGAGCGGTAAATCCTTTATTGCCACCATCATTTCACCTCCAGCGGATACAATCCTTCCTTGCCCTGTTTGGCAAGTTCGTACATTCTCTCTATGTCCTTATAACTGACGTCCATGCCTCCCAGTCCGGCCATGAATCCATATACCTCGCTTCCATTTCCTCTGATTTCATTGTACACCACACCTCCCAATCCGGGAGAAATATCGCGATCTATAACAATCATTTTGTCGTATTTCAGCATTTCACGGGGGAAGGGACGGAATGTCCTTAAATTCACCAGTCCAACCTTTTCTCCCTTCTCCCTCAATCTGTCAACAGCCACCCTCCCCTCTGCTGCTATAGAAGACATGGTTACCATCACATAATCAGCATCATCGCATCTGTATTCATGTATCAATCCATACTCCCTGCCAAACTTCCGTCCAAATTCCTCTCCAACCTCCTGTATTATCTTCTTTGCCCTCTCCATGGCAAGATGCATATCATATCTTATCTGGATGTAATATTCCGGCGGCACTATATTCCCATGTGTTGCCGGCTTCTCCACATCCATTTTCCATGCTGGCTTGTATTCTGGCAGAAACTTATCCACCTCATGCTGCTCGGGAATTTCTGCCGGCATGGATGTATGACTTAATATAAAGCCGTCGTAGCATATCATGGCTGGAAGCATGACCTCCTCGTTTTCCGCAATCTTATACGCCTGAATTATGTTGTCATATGCTTCCTGCACGCTTGAGGCATAAAACTGTATCCATCCGGTGTCGCGTTGCGATAAGGAATCGTTCAGATCACTCCATATGTTCCATCCCGGGCCGAGGGCACGGTTGACATTCACCATCACTATGGGCAGCCTTGCCAGCCCCGCCCAGTGAAGCATCTCATGCATTAATAGCAATCCGTGCGAGGAGGTGGCCGTGAAGGTTCTCGCCCCCACGCTTGCTGCCCCTATACAGGCAGCCATGGCGGAATGCTCCGACTCCACTCTTATAAACTCCGCATCCATCTCTCCATTTTCAACATACTGGGCAAGGCGCTCCACTATGGTTGTCTGGGGCGTTATGGGATATGCAGCAATAACATGAGGTTTCGCCATTTTGGCTGCGAGGGCAGCAATATGGTTGCCGGTATCTATAACAATCATTTTTCCTCCCTCCTCATCTCTATGGCATTTACAGGACATTCATTGGCGCATATTCCGCATCCCTTGCAGTAGTCATAGTCCACCTCGGGATATTCCTTTCTTGCTATGGCTGCATCAGGGCAGTAAACCCAGCAGAACCAGCATTTTATGCACTTTTCTTTATCTATCACGGGGCGGAAAACACGCCATGTGCCCGTCTTTCCCATTGCCCCTTCAGTAGGCGTAGATAAAGCTGTTTTTATCATAAAACCACCTCGTTATATGCCTGCTCCGCCGCATTGGCGTTTGCCTCCGCATTTTTGCCAAATCTCTCCTTTATGGCCTCCTTAACCGCCTCTATATTGACGCCATCCAGCAGTTTCGCCAGTGCCCCCACCAGCGGTGTATTCACCACAGGAATGCCTCCCACAAGGATTTTGTTGTTTAATGCTATGGTTGTCGCATCCACTGTGGCAACCCTGCAGGGCATCTCCACCTCTGACGGCTTCCTTGGGGTGTTTAGAAGAACTATGCCATCCTCCTTAAGCCCCTCCGTAACATTCACCACGTCCATTATGCCTGTATCGAGAACAACCACCACATCCGGCTCTCTAATCTGGCTCCTGAGATATATCTCCTCATCGCTTATCCTGGCGAATGCCTTTACGGGTGCACCCCTCCTTTCTGCGCCGAAAAAAGGAAACGCCTGCACCCCTTTATTCCCGCTTTTGAGGGCGGCGGAGGCAAGAAGATTGGCTGCGGTCACACCACCCTGTCCACCTCTGCCATAAAATATTATTTCCTTCAGCATTTGCTAATGAATGCGGCTACCATTAAAAAATTTTGGCCTTCCTACTTCATCCTCTCCGCTGCCACCATCGCCTGCCCGAAGGATATACCTCCATCGCCACACGGAATTAGAGAGGGAAGGAAAAGATTAAGCCCGTGCTCCTCCACCCTTTCTTTTATCCTTCCTGTGATATGCTCGTTGTAGGCGCATCCTCCCGAGAGAACCATATCCTTTATCCCTCTCTTCTCTGCTTCCATAATCGCCGCCTCTGCCATGGATGTGGCAATATATTCCTCAGCGGAATAGGCCAGGTCTTCCTTCTCTGCTTTCTCCATGCTTTCAAAAAGTTCCCTCACCATTTCTCTGGTGTGGATGACACCATTTTTTATCTCTGACTCCATCTCCAGTATGTTTCTGCCATTCCTTGCCACACTCTCCAGCTTCATCGCCCCCTCCCCTTCATAATGCATTTTGTGACATATATCCAGCATGGCGGCAATGCCATCCAGTAAACGGCCACAGCTGCTTGTTTTTAATCTTTCCTTCTCCACCATTTTGAGAACAACCTCTATCTCCTTCTCTCCATGGGGAAAAGCATCCCTCCTCTCCATCAAAAATTCCTCCGCATTCCTCCCAAGAATGCCCGCCACTATGCGAAGAGGGTAGCGGGTTGCCGTGTCTCCGCCGGGCATGGGATGATATTCAAGATGTGCAACTCTTTCATATGAGGCAATATTGGAATATATCACCTCTCCTCCCCATGCCATGCCGTCCTCACCATATCCAAAGCCGTCCATGGCAATTCCTATTGCCTCTTTTAATCCATACTCTGCCATCACTCCCGCAACATGGGCATGATGATGCTGCACCCTGAACAATGGAATATTCTCCTTTTCTGCAATTCCCTCCGCATATTTGCTGCTGAGGAATGCAGGATGCATATCACAGGCAACACCTTCTGCCTTAAAATTGATTAAACCGGATAGATGTTTTATAGCATCTTCAAAAAATTCCAGGTTTTCCACGCTGTTCACATGGCCCAGGTATTGGGTGAGGAAGGCATGTTTTTCTTTCAGCAGGCATGCCACCACATTTTCCTCTGCCCCTGTAGCAAGTATTTTTGTTTTCCCTTTAGCAACAGGAATGGAAACAGGAACAAAGCCTCTACTCCTTCTTATCAGCAACGCCCTGCCGTCCACAACTCTAACTATGGAATCATCGCACCTCTGCCATATGCGGCGATTGTAAAATAATATGGCATCTGCTCCCATTCTTTCAATCTCCTTCTCTGTATGAATTATGGGTTTTCCAGGGAAATTGGCGGAGGTCATTATTAGCGGCGCATCTATCTTTTTGAAAAGGAGGTAATGAAGCCCTGTATAGGGAAGCATTACACCATAATTGTGGAGATGGGGGGCAACGTGGGGCAACTCCTTCCTTTTATTTAGCAGCACAATGGGGCGTATATGACTCAGGAGCATTTTTTCCTCTTCGTCATTCACATATGCTATCTCCCTCACCATTTCCATGTTTTTTGCCATGAGGGCAAAGGGTTTCTGGGGCCTTCCAAGAAGCCTTCTCAAATTTCTGACAGCACTTTCATCACTGGCAATGCATGAAAGATGATAGCCACCAACACCTTTAATGGCAACTATTTTTCCTTCTCCAAGAATCTCACATGCTTTCCATATGGCATCTTCTCCTTTCAGAGTCTCCTTTCTCCATTTTAAAAAAATTTCAGGCCCACAATTTATGCATGCTATGGTCTGGGCATGGTAGCGTCTGTCCAGAGGGTTGGTATACTCCGCGTGGCAGTCCTTACACATCTCAAACTCATCCATGGTGGTGTTGGGTCTGTCGTATGGCAAACGCCTTATTATTGTGAACCTTGGCCCGCAATTGGTGCATGTGGTGAAAAAGTAGTTATGCCTCCTTCCCTCCCTCTCCATATCTTCAAGACAATCATCGCATATGGCTATATCTGGAGGGATTACGGAAATACCTTCCCCTCTTTCCTCCCTGCTCTTTCTTATTTCAAAATTTTCATAACCCTTCTCCTCTCGAAACTCAATCTTTATGCTCTCTATGGAGGCCAGCGGCGGCTTTCTTTTTTCCAGTGTCTCAACAAATTTTTTTATTTTTTCCTCTTCCCCCTCCACCTCTATTTCAACACCCGCATCCCCCATGTTAAGAACATATCCTTTAAGTCCGAGCGTGACAGCAATTCTATACACAAACGGGCGGAAGCCGACACCCTGAACGATGCCGTTCACCCATATTCTGGCAAGCACAAGGAAAAATGCTTTGCCTATAATAATTTTTGGCGTTCCTTTCTTTTAATATGCCTGACCGCCCCTGCCAGAAAGACACCGAACAATGCCCACATAACCGAGATGCCTGAAATAATTTCGGGAATATTCGTGATCTTTTTCTTCTCCTGCTCCTGCATGGATATTTTCATGCTCCCCATCAAATCTGTGGGGTTTATCTCATAGTTCCATTCCTTTACAAACCTGAACTCTCTGAAAAACATTCTGAAAAATATCTCTGCTTTTAGATGCGTTCTATTTAATGGATTACTGGAGAGGGTGGAAAGATAGTCATCGATATTATCTTTGATAACAATGGTTTCCATATCCATGCCAATATTTCTTCTGTGAAGGATATGATAGGATGTGAGGGAATGCATCTGGGCTATGCTCACATTGTTGGCAGAAAGGGTCATATTGAAGGGTAAAACAGGAATAAAAGGAAAACAACAGGCATCCAGATGAGTATCGAATTTTATTTCCTCTCCTTCCACCCTCCACAAGGAAGTGGATTTTTTCACACTAAAGAGAAGAGGAAATGCTATCTTCTCCACTTCCTTGTCCACCTCCTCCAATATGGATGTGTTCAATGTGGAAGTGCCATTGAAGTATCTGGTTTTGAATTTCACCCCTCCAATGGTGAAGTTAACCGGAATTATGAAATCTATTCTGCTCTCCTCATTATTTTTTATATGGGAGAGAAGACATCCTGCAACTTTACTATTCTCTATTTCCGCCACAAGGGTGATGTTCGTCATATTTCTGGCAGAAAGATTAACCGCCCTCTTCATGATTACCTTTCCTATTTTTTCTCCGTTAAACTTTATGGTGCCATCTATCATTTCCTTTGTGAATGAGATATTAAAACTATTGGGATTGCATATGTCAACATCCACCAGGAAAAGGACTTTATCATCATCAACATCCATTCTCATGTTATAGGGTTTTCCTGCTATTGGAGTAAAATATTCATTTTCCACGGCAAACTGAAGGAATATGAGGATGGATGCCACCAGGAGAAAAATGAAGAGGGCAATGATGAGAAGCAGAATCTTCCTTCTTTCCATTGAATTAATTAACTTTCACATATTTAAAATTTGCAAACTTTTACCGAAATCAAGGAAAAATACATTTATTACATGTGCATTTATTGATGATGAGAAGGTATGCGGTGGTTATGGTTATCATCATATTGTTTATGCCCATGGCCACTGCATGCAAGGATGTTATTGTGATGGATGGGGGGACGGCGGGGGATTATAACCTCTTTATGAAGGTTCGCGACCCCTCGCGTCCGGGCACCCAGGTCCTGTGCATGATCGAGAAAGGATATGAATACACATATCACCACCCATGGAAGGGATACAATATTCCCTACAGATTTGAACACAAGGTCATAGGAGTGGTCACCGCTGGAGATGCCCCGCCCAATATATTCAAGGCGGGAATGCTGATGAGCGACGCCGATATAGCCTATGGAGATGCCGACTCTCCCACCTTTTATGTCAATCCCACAAAGTTTTCCTGGGACGACTTTGACTGGCTGCGGTATGCCGCCCAGACGGCCAGCACTACAGAAGAGGCGGTTAATCTGCTCAAAGAAGTTCAGGAGATGCATGCCCCCGGTGTGGGAGAGAATCTTTTTGTTGTTGGTAGGAACGATGCATATGTAATAGAGGCGGATGCCTTCCACTTTGTGAGTGAAAAGGCGGATGGTATCGTTGTCATGTCCAACTATCCGAAGCAGCTTTGGCATACAAGGTTGCTACGTAGGGTTGCCATCGCCTCCGATTTTGATAGGGTTTTTGAGGGAAGCGTTAGAAAATGGCAGACCGTGAGAATTGGAGGGATGGAGGGAGTGAAGTTTACTAAAATAGATGAGAACGGTGTGGTTGCAAAACAAACACCTGCGGGAAACAAGGTGAAGATATCTAAGGGAGAGGGGGCAAAGGTGGGGAATTTTTATGTGGAAGTGGAGGAGATAGACGGAAAGAGGGCGCAGGTGAGGGTATGCTATGAATATTATGCATGGGAGAATAAAATAAAGGATATTCTTCAGCAGAAATACGGAAGAATTACGGTTATGGATTTGATGAATCTCTCCCGCATGCAGTCAGAGGATTTGAATGGTCTTAGAGGAATGTGTGAGGGAGAGAAGAAGGCCACAATGATCTTCAGAATCCCCACAGGGGACGGCATAACCATGGGCTGGTTCGCCCCCGACCAATGCGCCTCCATATTTGTGCCCGTCCACATATGTGATACGGCCATAGCGGAGGAATATACAAATGGCATGGCGGCAGAGCAGGCGCTGGCGATATTGAGCAACGTAGGCAAAACGGATTTCAGCAGCGTGGAACACGTGCTTATAAAGGAAAATGAGAGGATGGAGGAGATAGCCCTGAAAAGTGACAAAACATCTGATATCATGACACTCACCGATACAGAAATGCAGAGGCAGGCATTTCTCATGCAGAAACTCTATCTTGGAGTAAGCAAGGAGAATAGGGCAAAGGTTCTCAGAATGTGGAAGGATGATTATTACACCACCATATGCAACATGGCTTCTGTCATAAAAGGCATGGATGAGGAAGAAAAGGAGATGGTGGCGAGAATTGCCCTGAGCATGGCAAACATAAGGGCTGGTGTGGATGAAATCATAAATGGAAGTGAATTGAGCCAAGAATACAGCATGGCCAAGGAGATGGTGGAGAAGGGGAAATATGATGATGCAATTGGATTAATAAAATCGATTTTCATGAAAAGTGATAATCAACTTTTTGGCATATCCCATCCCTCGGAAGAAAGTGGAAATGATAGATACATTCTGATTGCATCCTTTATCATTTTTGTGGCAATAGTGGCTGTGATGCTGAAGAAACCCGGAAAGAAGAAGTAGGGATATCCAAATATTTATAAATCCCACCACTTTTACCTCCCATGGCACGATTTCCTGAGGCGGAAGCGAGATTGCTCAATAAGCTCATATGCATGAACTGCAATGCCCGTAATCCACTCAAGGCAAAGAAGTGCAGAAGATGTGGTTCATCCCGTCTCAGACCCAAATCCAAGGAGAGGAAGGGCGGCGCCTGATTATTCGCCACATTTCATGTCGGCGCACTTTTTCCATTTCTTTCCTCTGTATATACTCGTCACTATGGGCGCTCCACATTTCTGGCAGTAATCTCCCTCGAAAATAATCTTTCCCCTCTGGGGGAGTGGATAGCTGTTGGTGCATTTTGGAAAGTTGGTGCACCCTATGAATCTTTTCCCCCTGTTGGATTTCATTATCACAAGGTCTCCTCCGCATACGGGGCATTTCCCGAAGAAATTCTGTTTGCTTATGGCCTCCTTTATCTCTCTTCCTATACTCTCCCTGTTCTTCTCCAGAATCTCGAATGCCTTCTCCAGTATATGCCTGGATTCCTCTATCACCTCTTCAAAACTTTTCTCGCCTTCCGCAATTAAATCCATCTCTCTTTCCAGGCGGGCTGTCATGTCCGGCTTGGTTATTATCTCTGCCCCCTCTTTGAGAGCATCCACAACGGCAAAGGCGGATGGTGTCGGAACTATCTGCTTTCCGGAGATGTAATTTCTCTCATACAGTTTTCCTATTATCTCATGCCTTGTCGCCTTGGTTCCGAGACCCTTCCTTTCCATCTCCACAATTAGACTTCCCTGAGTGTAGCGGCGGGGAGGCCTTGTCTTGTCCTTCCTTCTTTCCACCTTCACTATTTCTATTTCCTCCCCCTCCTCCAGATCGGGCATGTGCTTCTCCTCTATCCTTGCAGGATAAACCTTTCTCCAGTTCTTTTCCTTTATAATGAGTCCCTTCGCCTTTATCACCACACCATTTATGTCTATCTCTCCTTCCTTTCTCTCCAGCACATCATCTTTGCTCAGGGTTGCCATAAACCGCCTTGCGATTAAATCAAATATCTTGGCATGACTCCCCTGCAGGCGAGAGGCGTCTACAGGATGAATTGGTGGATGATCCTTGCTCTCCTTTTTGCCCGAGACGGGTCTACTCCTCAACATGGAAAAAACTTCCTTCACCTCCTCCGGATACACCTTGGCGAGTTTGCTGAGAATGTTTTT
This sequence comes from Thermoplasmata archaeon, assembly GCA_021162065.1. Lineage (GTDB taxonomy): Archaea > Thermoplasmatota > E2 > UBA202 > JdFR-43 > JAGGZK01. Next base: position 36,491 of record JAGGZK010000053.1, on the reverse strand, counting down.
GAAGGGAAGAGGGGGATATACCGTGTTGTCTGTTCTTGGGTATGATATAAGCCCGTTCATGTAAAGCTCTTCAGCAATCTTCATGGCATGGGGTGCGGAGATTCCCATGGATGATGCTTCCTTCAGAAAGGATGTGGTATCAAATGGGGGCGGCGGGCGGTCATATCTTATCTCCTTTTTGAAAACCAGAACCCTGCCCCTTTCTACCTCCTTCAATTTTCTATATATATTCTCCGCCTCTTCCTCATCCCATATCTTTTCGGGATATTCTCCCTCAAATTTCACACCGTCCTTTTCAAAGAATACCCTTATCTTCCAGAAGGGTTTGGGCACAAAATTCTGGATTTCCCTTTCCCTCTCCACTATCATTGCGAGTGTGGGAGATTGCACCCTTCCCACGGAAAGAAAATCCTTTCCAAGTTGCCCTGATGCGAGAGATATGAAACGGGTCAAACTCGCGCCCCATATGAGGTCTATGTACTGCCTCGCCTCCGCCGATCTTGCCAGATTCATGTCCACATCCTGAAGATTTTCAAATGCCTTCTTTATTTCTGCGGGAGTTATGGAGCTGAAACGTGCTCTTTTTACCTCTATGCCCTTAGGAATCAAATCCAGCACCTCTGCCCCTATAAGCTCCCCCTCCCTGTCATAATCCGTGGCTATTATCACCTCCTTTGCATCCTTTGCCAGAGTCTTTATGGCGTTGGCGATGGCCATCTCCCCTATTTTCTTCACGGGCTCAACCCAGATGAGTTCACGGGGTTTCACATTTTCCCATCTCCCATATTCTTTCGGAAAATCCAGTTTTTTGATATGCCCCCTCAAACCTATAACAATGGTGTTGTTGAACTGGTAATACGGGATGTTGAAAATCCTCTTCTGCCTTGCCTTTCCATCTGAGAGTATCCACGCTATTCGCCTTGCTGCAATGTTCTTCTCACATATTATCAATCTCTTCATTTTTCCATCGCCCTATCAAGATTTTGGAGGAACTCTTTTTCCCTATCTGAAGGTATTTTGCCTCCCGCCGCTATGGGATGGCCGCCTCCCACTCCCCCCACCAGTTCAGCGGCTTTTTTGATGGCCTCCCCCAGGTTTACGCCCTCCTTCACCATTTTCTCATCCGCCCTTGCTGAAATGTCTATAAATTTATTTTTTCTTGCGAGTGCAATCACCGGTTTGCCCTTCATGAACTGGGGAAGATATTTGAGGGAGAGCCCGGCAAGGACACCGGAAAGAGGGGCATGATCCACATGGAAATATATGAATCTCTCCATCTCTTCGGGCTCCACCTTTTCCAGCTCTCTCATCTCTTTTCTGATTTCATCCCTGTATCTCTCCTGTATTATCTCCGCATTTTCCCATGCTGTCACATCCCCCATGCACAGGGCTACGCCGGTGCCACTCTCATTCAGACGGGCACAGGCATTTAACTTTGATGACAGGTCATGGAGATCTCCATATCTCTTTCCGTAATACACAATTTTTTTCCATTCCACATCATCGCAACCCTGCTCCAGAAGTTTGAGGGTAAGGGCCGAGAGCAATTTCTTCCTTTCCTCCTCCTTCAGATTCTCAAATTTCTCTCCCTCCTCTATACCAATTTTCTCCAGAAACGGGGATGCGTTGCGAAAACCCGTGAAATATGGCTCAAGGGAGCTCTCCAGTTTCTCCTTCAAACTCTTTCCGGAGAGGATATACTCCTCCCTCTCCTCCACAAATCCACTTCCTATGCCGTCCTCCAGAACCTTCCTGTTATATCCCTCAAAAACCTGCTTATCTCCTATTATTCCAGCTATGGCAAGCTGGGATAGATCAACATTATTCTCATCCATCGCCATGGCGAAGGCGTAGGCGACACTCGCTCCGCACGCCTCCCTGCTTCCATCCAGCCCATAGAGGCGGGCATTCACATACATCACATTTCCCGGTATCTCCTCTCCTCCAAGATGATGGTCAAGAACTATGACATTGCATTCAAGCCCTTCCATTTCCTCCAGATAACCACTTCCTATGTCCACGAATATAATCATCTCATTCTCTTCCTTTTTCATTTCCTCAATCAAATCCGGCTCGGTTCTTTTTATGGAAACATGAAAATTATACCCCGCCCTTGCAAGGGCCATGGCCACTATGGAAGCAGCGGAGATGCCATCCGCATCCACATGTCCTATCACCCGGATGGTACTCTTTTTTGGCAGGGTGAGCAGCAGATCAGCTGCATATTTAGCCGCTTCTTCCAGTTTCATCATAAATCACCTTCACCGTTATTAAAACCAGTGATAACAAAGCCAAATAAAAGCCTATGCCCATTCCCCAAGACGAGACATTACCTGCTGAACCTCCTCCTGCTATGCTGCCAACCGTTATGCTGGAAAATCTGTAGATGGTGTATAGAAATATGGATAGGGATGCTGCAACGGTGGCAATGGAGAACTTGCTGTATTTTCTGTGGAAAAGGATGGGTAGGGAAGCAAGCAATAGAATCAGGGATATGTAGAGGGCCATGAGGAGGGGTGATGGCAGAGAAACAATGTTTCCATATGTGGATTTCATCTCAATCATGGATGGAGGGAAGAGATAAAGGGATGTTGATGACATGCCTTTGGCTCTCCACCATGGAAAGAGGAGAGAAAGGGAGAGCAGAAGGCCCAGATATGCTTCCTTTCTTTTTGCGATGAGAGCAAACACAACCATGGCCAGAGGTATGATAAAGGGGTAGAAAGAAATCCTGTTCGTTATTACATCATAATTTGCATCTCCATTAACCAGTATTTCCCTGCTGGCGATTTTTTTCCCGCCCCTGTATATGTCCATGCAGTATTCCCCGGGAGGCAATCTCTCTCCGCTAAACTTTTTGCCTTCTCTTTCAAAATATATTTTTGTGGAGAGTGGAAATCCCCTCGAATCATAGGTTTTGACTTTTATTCCGTAATCCACTGGAAGAACGATTTCCGCCATATTTTCATCCGGGATGACAATCTTTTTATCCACCGATGTGCCCTTATATGTCACAACAAGATGATAGGTGGCGGAGGGAAGGGAGGAAAAGGAATAAATGCTCCTGTCCTTTACACCATAAATATTCTCTCTCTCCCTCATTTCATCGCTGTACATGAATACCGTCACTTTCTCCCCGAAGGGCAGGCCGAGAGAATCTTTTACATCAACGGCAAAATCATAGGTGGGGAAGGAATATTCTACGGAGGCGGGAAGCAAGAGAAATATCTCCTTTTCTTCCATTAGAAAACCATGATAAATAATCTGAAGGGTGTATCTTTTTATGGCAGGAAGAGGAATGGTGATGATTCCATGACTCACATTTTCCCCAACCATGCCTCCCTTTCCATCAAAAATTTTTATCACACTTCCTTCAACACTCTTTACCTTTATGTGACTCTGGAAGGTGCACCACACCTTTACTCTTTCATCTTTTTTCAATTCAACGTATTTTTCCCCGATGAATTTTTTTCCGTTAATGCCGAGACGAAATGCTTTGATTGTGTAATTTCCATCGGGTAGTTGAAAATCTATTTTTCTGAAATTGACCGCTCCACTGGCCACTTTCCTGTTACCTTCCCATATCTCAATCTCCATGTGGGGAATCTTTATGCCCAGGAGAGCAGATATATGGGTGGAGAAGGGAATGGAATGCCTCATTCCAGCAACAACCGTGAGATTGTGAATTGCCTCTTTTTCATATTCCCCTGCCCCTCCCCCAAGATTCCTGTAATTCATGAGAATTTCAAAGGCATCCCCCTCCATTTTGACATCGCTGTAATTTCCGATGAAGGCCTCCACAACGCCATCATATGCAACGCCTTCGTTTACCCTTCCGTATGCCCCCATATTTACCCCGCCTCCATCCACCTCCAGACCGGGCACATTTATTTCCTCCTTGGTGGCGGCGGTGACCAGCAGGCTTTTCGAGAAAATGAGGGCATATGCCTTCTTTTTGTCATCCACCGAAACCCATGGAGGTTGGCCCATATAAACAGCATCTTTTGCAGATATAATCCACTGAAATTCTTTACTTTCCGGATTTGTATTGAGCTTGTATTCCTCTATTCCATCCTTTCCATTTATGTGGATATAGGGCATTATGCGCCCCATGTTCAACTCCTCTATGCTTTTGCTTGTGGAATGAATGCTTGAGAAATACGCATAGGTGATATTTCCATTCCATTCTTCTCTGGATTCATGCTTCAATTTGACGAACAATCTTTTTTCATGGGGTGAGTAGTAATAGGTGTATATGGCCTCAGTCCTCAGTTTTTCATCCCGGGAGGATGTATTCAAAGCGATCCTCACCATCAGGTTTCCATCCACCAGTATTTTCTTACCCTGAAGTTTCTCATCGCTTCCCTTTTCCTCTCCGTCTGAATGGAAGAAGGCGAAGGAGAAAAACTGATCCCAGTTTTTCATCTCGAATTTTTCGACTCCCTCCTTCATGGTTATAACCTTGTTCCCCATCTCTATTCCCAGAATGCTCCCATCCTGGCATATGCCGAATATGCTTTTTCCATCCTCCTCTATTTCATAGCAGTTTATTTTGGCGTAATACCCGGGGATGGGTTCGATGAAATAATAGATGTCGTTCACCTTCAGATGGTCGATGTAATCAACGTCTCTCACATCCTCTCCATACTCCAGAATGTATTCCCCCTTTCCCTGATATATGAAAACCAGATTGCAGGAAACAAGTTTCTCCTTACCCTCAAATTCCAGATCATATATCTGGCTTTCTATCTCTCTCCCATTGTAAAGCAATCTTATGGAATGTCTGTTTTCATCAACGGCATAACATGTCTTCTGGAAATCCACTCTTATATCTATCGGTTGCCCCTTCATATCATCTGGCAAATCAATGGGCAGCAACTGGTGATTTGAGGCATGAACTCTAAGAGGGATGATGGAAATCATAATCAATATGCCAACAATGATGACCCGCTTCATGGTGAAGAAATCACCCTCCTTATGGCTTCCTCATTCATTATGACGGCGGCTATCAAAAAGGCCCATAATAATTGATTCGCAAGCGTACCCACAAAAACCACGAATATGAAAAAATCTTCTCCTGCATAACCTTCCCCACTTTTCTGGATGATGGCTATTGCCATGGCTATCAGGAGAGCGAGTATCCATATATGGAAGGATGCCCCATCTATCCATGCATGGTAGGAGGCGCCCAGAAGTACGGTAAAAAGAGATAAAACTTTTATGCCGTGCCATCTCCCCTCCTTTATGCTCATAATCTCCTCTCCCGTATCTTTTACAATTGCTGAAACCTCGGCCATTATGCCCGCTACTACGGCATATAGATATGAAGGCATCATGTAGAAAAGCAGGGAAATTATGGAAAGGAGAAAGGATGCTGTGAAAAGCTGCCACGGCATCAGGTAACTGGAGCAAAGGCGAGATGAGATGGGCCCGGATATTTTGCTGTGGATATATCTGTAAACGATATCTCCGCTCTTTCCCCTGACTATTATCTCCGCTTTTCTGATATCCTCCTCATTCTTTATTTCAAAACCATTCACCCTGCATGCCTTACCTTTTTTGTTGAAATTCTTTGAGGGTTTTCCGTAGAATGCTATGATCGCGCCGTCCTTACCCACAAATATATTTTCACGGCATAGATTGAGGCGGGAGAGAAAGACATTCCCCTTTATCACAAACACATCCTCCTTTATGTTTTTTAAACTGCCTATGAATTTCACCCCGGGATTTTTGATTATTCTTGCATAGGAGAGGGGATATATGTAAATCTCATCGAAACCATAATCTCTGAGCTTTTTTATCAGTCTCTCCACCACCATTTCTCCACAAACGGGAAGAAGTGCTTCTTTACTGGCTATTATCACAGCCCTCATCATCCAATGATTGCATCCCGATTAATAAAAGTTTATGTATTTCTCCTGAAATTTGAATAAAAGATAATATTTATTAAGAGAAAAAAGTTGTTTATGCAATGAGGACAAAGGAAAAAAAGGATGTGGTATACAAAATTTTCAAATCTCTCAGAGAGAATGCCCTGAAGATACTGATGGCAATAAGGGAAAAGGAGAAACTCAGGTGGAAAGACCTCCAGGAAATCACCGGGCTGCCCACCGCCACCTTCAATCGCGCTCTGGCAACACTTCAGGAAATAAATTTCATAAAGAAGGAAGGAAATTTTTACACCCTTACATGGACTGGTAAGCTCGCCACCGATGGTGTCATGCTTCTGGGATGGAGAATGGGGGATGAGATGGAGGAAATCGACGATATTGTGGCGGAAGAACTGCTGGCCAAGGACATAGCCATGGCCATAATCTTTCTTCTTTTTGTGAGCATGAAAAGGAGGGGGAGGCTTAACATAAAGGTGTTTAAAAAGGAAATGAAGGAGGAAATGAAGGTTATAGACAGGATATTGAAGGACTATGAAAAGGAGGGATACATAAGGATGGAAGACGAGTGGATATATCCTGGAGAAAAAATCGATCAGATGGATATAAGCAAACTGTTTCCATGAAAGGGACATACGTTTTAATACTTATTCTTCCTGAAAGGAAAAAGATAGATGTAGGGGCCCTGGGGGAAATAAATTTTGAACCCGGATATTACGCCTATGTGGGCTCCGCTCTCGGAGGGATGGAGGGAAGAATAGGAAGACATCTGAAAAGGGGAAAAAGGATGAGATGGCACATTGATTATCTAAGAGAGGAGGCGGATGTGGAGGAAATATGGTATATGCCTGGAGAGAGGAGAGAAGAATGCAGAATTGCAGAAATTTTTAGGAGAATGGGATTTGATTTCATCCCAAATTTCGGTTCCAGCGACTGCAGGTGCAGGAGTCATCTTTTCTATTCCCCCTCCATAAAAAATTTCAGGGAAATCCTAAAAAAGACTGGAATGAAAAAATGGTGAGGGCGTGACATCCTTTTTATATTCATTGCCCTATACTTTTTCATGGGAAGATTCACCTACTCAGGAGCCGGTGTCGACATAGACAGGGAAGAAAAGGTTGTGAAAACCCTCATTGAAACCATGAAGGCGAGGAAGGACAGGATTGCCATTGGAGATTTGGAACTGGTACTCTGTACCGATGGTGTTGGAAGCAAGGTGATTGTGGCCAATGAAATGAAGAAGTGGGACACCATAGGAATAGATTGCATGGCCATGAATGTGAACGATGCTCTTGTGATGGGCGCCCGCCCCCTTGCCTTCGTGGACTATCTTGCCATGGAGAGGATGGACGAGAGGATGGCGGAGGAGATAGCAAAGGGCTTGAAGGCTGGGGCTGAGAAGGCGGGGGTGGAGATAATAGGGGGCGAGACCGCTACCCTGCCGGAGATAATAAAAGGTTTTGATCTTGCTGGCACATGCGTTGGTGTTGTTGAGAGGAATATACCTGCTGGCATAAAAGAGGGTGATGTTATAATAGGAATGAGAAGCAGCGGAATCCATTCAAATGGCTACACGCTGGCGAGGAAGGTATTCACTGAAAACGGTTATGACTTCCATGATGAAATGGAAGGGATAGGAATAATAGGTTATGCCCTCCTCGAGCCGACGAGAATATATGTGAGGGAAATAATAGAATTGTGGGAGAATGTTGAAGTAAAAGGCATTGCCCATGTAACTGGAGGGGGATTGAGAAAGATAAAGAGAATGGCACCCCATGTCCATTTCGTTATTGAAAATCCCATGGAGCCGCAGCCGGTTTTCAGAATAATACAGAAACTCGGAAATGTGAGTGTGGAGGAAATGTATCAGACCTTCAACATGGGGATGGGGATGGCCGTTGTGGTGGATAAAAAGGATGTGGACACATCGCTGGATATACTCAACAGATATGTGGAGGCAGAGGTTGTTGGCAAAATAGAGAGGGGAGAGGGAGTGAGCATTCCTTCCCTGGGAATAAAGATTTAAAAATCTTCAGGAGAGAGGGGCTTGGAGCATGCCCTGTAATGATCATAAAGGGAGTTTGCCCATTGTAAAGCTTCCTCATCATAACTCATAAGTGTTGTGTTATCATCAAACAATCCATTTTTAAAATAAAGGGTGAAGGAAAGGAATTTCTCCGTTACAGTGAAGGCCAACTTTACTTCCCTCTCCACAAGAAAAAGAGAAAGTGCCTCTTTTTCTAAAAGAGGAACCAATCTTTTCTTCATTTTTGTTTCCCTCAATTTCTCAAAAATGCTGGGAGTAATCACAAATTCCATATCCGCCTTTCTTCTCGCCAGCTTCTCTATCACGGAGGGAAAACGAGGGTGAAAAATGGAGGAGAACCCTCTTACTCTCCTGGATTTTCTCAAAAGATTCAGATATAGCATAAATCCTCTCATCAACTCTGTGGGTGTATCTTTAATAATTTCCGAATTTCTCAGCATGTGTATGCTGGAAAGCAGGTTATCGGGGATGTCATCTATGTAATGTTCATTCCAGAAGTTGTCCATGGAAATGGTATGTAGGGATGCCAAAAAATTCATGAGGTTGTGGGCCATTATTTTCCCTTTTGATGTAAGAACATAGCCATTCTTATCCACTATATATCTTCTCTCTTCCAACTCTCTTACTGCGTGAATCACAGAGGATATATCCAAGTCGGCTTCTCTCGATATTTCGCCCGAATTTTTTATTCCACTCATCACGGCAAGCAAAACCATGCCCCTCACTTTTGATGATGTGAGAAATCTGATGTCTTCCTCTACCTCATCGTAGATGGCATGCATTTCCCCCATCTCGGCTTTAACTGAAATATTTTTATATAGTTAACCCAAAAATTGGATTTTTCTAATGAGTGCAAATGCCATGAAGTCAGTGGAAAACAAAATCTATGGCTAATGCAAAAAGAGCCAGGATTATGAACTCCCCATCCACCAGATAGTCATAGTTGAAGGCAGATTCTCTGTTCTTTTCATCGCAGAAGGCATTTATGTACCAGTATCCATAGAGTATGGAAAAGAAGATTACAGGTATATATTCTATGAAAAGGTTCTGGAGATAGCATGCAACGGTCCATGGAATGAGGAGGGTGTTGGAGATAAGAAGAATAAACCTCGTCTTTCTCACCCCAAGAACCACAGGTATGGTTCTTGCCCCCGCCTTCCTGTCACCTTCCACATCTCTGGTATCAAAGACGACGGTATTCACGAAGCATTTTATGAAGAGAAAGGAGAAGATGAGAAACGCCTTTTCCATGTTGGAATTGAAGGCATAGGGCAGGAAGGCGGAGGAAAAGGCCCAGGAAAAGGCGATGGATATGTTTTTCATGCCGAAGATATCCTTTATTCTGAAAGAATGTATCCTTATGCTGTATACGATTCCCACAAAAAAGGGGGTGAGAAAGATGGGCATTGTCCACAGGTTCTCCCTTATTCCCATGAGAAGAGCCACAACATATGCCATTATGGAGAGAATGAGAATCATATCCTTTCTCTCTTCCAGAAATTTCACCCTCTCGGGAATGTTGGATGCATCCTCTTCCATATCCGTTATTCTGTTGAGGGAATAGATGCTATAGGTTACGAGGGCGGTGGAAACAACCATGTCCACCATTATATGATTCATAAAAAGAAGAAAGGAAAGAGAGATGATGGAGGCACCAACAAAGGATGTGAAAGTCGTTGTTAAAACTAATAAATTAAAAAAATTTTTGAAAGGGAGAAATAGCCTATATAAGACTAATCTCCCTGGCCCGAGATTTGTAATATTCGAATAGTTCCCTACCCCACTCTATCGCCTCCTTATTATAACTCACCATATCATGGGAGAAATCATATGTTCCATCTTTGTTGAACATCCCTATGGAGATGAAGGAGTCGGTTACACTCATGGCTATTTTTACCCCCTCCATCACCCATATGCGGAGATGCCCCTCCTCCACCTTCTTTTTTATATCCGGCTCTATATCTTTCTGATAGCTTTCCACCACCGGTTTCATTATTTCTTCTGATATGATGAGATGTACCGTTGCCCCCTTCTTCAGCAATTTTTTAACAAGTTTTGAAAATTCCGGCACAAATACTGGAGAAATTCCTCTCAACTCCTTTGCCTTGCTGACAAGTTTCATGTAGAGGCTGAGTACCTGGAGAAGATTGGTGGGCGAGGATTTGACTACCTTTAACTCCTGCAACTCTCCCAGCCTCTCCATAAACTGGGGAGGTATTCCCTCCATGTCGTGGGAGAGCCAGAAATCCTCGGTGGTTTTTATCACATGGAAAAGTTTGATGAGATCCATAAGTTTCAGAGCCACTATTTTTCCGGTGTTGGTGAGATGATAGCCATCCGGCCTCTCTTCCAGAAGATGTTCCTTTTCAAGATCCCTTGCTGCATGGATGACGGTAGAGGCAACCACTCCCACCTCATCCTTCAATTCCGTGGAATTCTTGGGTCCTTCCAACAAACTCAGCATCATTTTTATTCTCACGCCTGAGGTGGTTATGAATTTTAACCTCTCATCTATTCCCTCATAGATAGAGTATATGTGCTTCATAGGACAATATTGTTGAATAATATTTATAATGTTTGATTTCCTATTTATTGTAACCGCCGAACAAAATTGTTCTGCCAGAACAACGCATTATTTGTGGTAATCTATTCCTTTCATGAGAGCGAGCCCTCTATATATCTGTTCAAGAAGTATTATTCTACATAGCTGATATGGGAAGGTCATTTTTGAAAGGGAGAGGACAAAGTCAGCTTTTTTGATTTGCTCCTCCTCTAATCCCCCCCACCCTCCTATGAAAAAGCAGATATTCTTTTTATCCATCATTATTTTTTTCAGGAAGTTTGAAAAGGAAATGGAATCCATCTCAGTTCCATTTTCGTCCAGATATATGGAGTAGTCGCATTTTTCATCCTTTAAAAAATCCACCTCCCTCACCTCAAATTTCACAAGAGATGATATTCTTTTGATATATTCCCTCTCCGCCTCTTTATAAAATTTTTCCTTCAGTTTTCCCACGCACACCAGCCTTATCATTGAAGAGAAATGGAAAGGGAAATAAAAAAGGTTTTATATTTCCTCCACCCCCTCTAAAATTTTAATAGCATCCCTCTCTTTATTATTGTGGGAAAGACAGGAGTTGCCAATCTTCCTCTCCATTACGGAAAGGCGCCCCGATGGCTGTACAGAAGGATGGTAAAGCTTGCCGATGCCATAGGGAGGGTAATAGTATATGAATATGGGGAGGAAAAATTTCTGGAGCTGATTTCCGATCCCCACTGGTTTCAGGCCCTTTCCTGTGTGCTGGGCTATGACTGGCATAGCTCTGGCACAACCACAGTCACCACCGCAGCCCTGAAGGAAGCGATGGAAAAGCATGGAATAATGGGGGCTGGCGGTAAGGGAATGGCCTTTCAGACCATAGAAGAGATAGAGAGAAAGGCAAAGGAGATGGATGTGGATGCCGAGCCAATAAAGTATGCCAGCAGGATGGCCGCAAAGATAGACAGCGCCGCCCTCCAGGACGGTTACAGCATATATCACCATGCCATATTTTTCAATTCCGATGGGAAATGGGCGGTGGTGCAGCAGGGGATGAATCCAGAGACGAGGTATGCGAGGCGCTATCATTGGATATGGAAGATAGATGATTTTATTGAAGAGCCCCACACCGCCATAGTGGGAAGAAAGGGCATGGCAATGGACATGACATCCGTAACAAGCAGGGAGGCGAGAAAAATCAGCATAGATGTGGCAAAGGAAGGGCCGGGGAAGGTGGAAAAAGATTTCAAAACCCTGATGGAGTACCAGCAGACGCTGGATGGAAGGGTTAAAATGCTGCATATGCCCAAAAGAATCAACTGGAATGCCCTAAGGGAAGTTTACGAGATACAGCCGTCCACTTATGAGGAAATGCTCTCCATTAAAGGTATGGGGGCAGCCACCGTAAGAGCCCTTGCGTACATCTCCGATCTCATCTATGGAAGACCACCCTCATGGAAGGACCCCGTGAAGTATTCCTTTGCAGTAGGAGGCAAAGATGGAGTTCCGTATCCTGTCAACAGGAGGGCAATGGATGAAGCGGCGGAAATGCTGCAGCAGGCCATAGACGAGGCGGAGATGGAGAGAAAGGAAAAAATAACAGCACTTAAAAACCTCAAAAAATTCATACCTGAAGAGAATGCCGGGCAAAGATAAAATCGTGGTAGAAATCCTGCTGTTATTCTTTGTAGTCATGAGCCTCTACATATTTTCTCCAGACCTATCCTCCATTTTCCAGGATTTGCAATATGAATATGAACCCCCTCCAATCCAGTCCTTATTCTGGTTTCTTTCCGTGGTCTCAAAAATGTTTGGAAACTGGATTTTTTCCGTGTTTGCATATATGATTCTCGCCGCCATAATCTATCTCAATGGTTCGAGAAAATGATTGATGATGAATAACAGTAAAGGATTCTCAACTTTGTTTCTTTCCTCAATAAATTCCATGAATTTTTCCACACCATATTCTCTGGCATACTCCCCAGCCTGAATCACCATCTCTGCCTTATCCATCTCCCTTACCATCCTCGCCTCTATACTACCTCCGTCCATAAATTCATGCCAGAGGTTGCGATAATCCTCAAAGTTTTCCAGCAATTTTTCCATTGCTTTATTCTCCATCTCCTGCTTTATTTCCTTCTCCATTTCATGGGGTGTTATGTCCCCCGTTATCGCCTCAGCCAGATCATGCAGCAGGGCCATCTTCATCATTTTTTCCACATCCATTTTTAATGTATCTCCCATCACCATTGCCAGAAAGGCAAGCATGAAGGTATGCTCGGCCACGCTTTCCACCTTTGCCATACCAGCCCTTTTCCATCCACTTCTTTCCACCCTCTTCAGCACCATGGCGTTTTTTACCAACTCAGCAATTTCCTCCATGGGTAAAATAGTGAAACAATAAATAAACCCATGCGGGGGGTGGGATTCGAACCCACGAAGGCCTGCGCCACAGGGTCCTAAGCCCTGCACCGTTGACCGCTTGGCTACCCCCGCCCCTCGCCCAGAACAAGTTTTCTGGTTATTGGGGGAAATGTGAAATCCTTTATTATCCTTGCCTTGTTGAGACTGTAGGTTCTCACAAAGGGGATCATGGATACCCACTCCTTCTCCTTTATCTTCTGCATTATCTCGGTCTTGCACATCTTGTACATCTCATAGTCGGTATGCATGGAGATGGCCACGAACTCGAAGCGGCGTGCCGCCAGAAATATAACCTCATCGCACAGAAGATCCTTTAATTCATCTTTATCAAAATCCGGCGGGGTATGGGGATTCAGGCTTACATCATAGAAGGCAAGAATCTTGAGCCCCAGTTTTTCAAAGTCAGGAATGACTATGGTTTTTATGTAACCCTCTTCCATAAATTTTTTCTTCATCCTCCCCACTGTATGCCTTGTTATCCCGAGCATTTCGGCCATTTCCTTGGAGGGCATCTCCGGATTTTCCACCATGGCACAAAGCACATCCCTCTCTCTTTTGGAAAGGGAGATATTCTTCAGGGCAAAGAACTCCTCCACCTTTCCCTTCTCCTCCTTTATTCTGAAAATTTTTGCAAGGAGATGGGAGAAATCGAAGAAGCGATATACCTTGCTTATGGAGAATGGAAATATTATCTCCTTTGGATATTCATTTTCTAGGAGCCCCAGCGCCCCAAAGGTTTTTGTCCTTATATCGTTGAGATTTCCTATGGATGTGTAATTTTTTGAGAGGCTGAGGGAAAAGCCCTTATCATCTTCTCCCATGGAGAAAAATATTTCCTCCGCTGCCTCTATCTTTTCCTCAGTGATGGATATTCTCTTGGTGAGGGGAATAACGGGATTGAAGTTGGTGTGGATGACGGCCATTAACTCCGCTCCGAAATTCTGCAGCATGGGGATGGCATACACCCTGTAATAGCCCTCTTCCTTCAATCTTTTTCTTATCGCTGCCACTGTGGACTGTTTCATGCCGAATTTCTCCGCAATCTGGCGGTCATTGTCATTTGGAAATTTTGTTATGCCGTATAATACCTTTTTTTCATAATTTGTCAGATCCACGTGTATAAATGGAAACCAAAATAAAAACTTTTTTGAAAATTTTTCACTCTGTAGAGTACGGAAATTATTTCGCTTTGCTGTTCCACCAGACAGCATGGCGAAACTGACGAATGCAAAGATAAATAGGCGAAAAAATCTCCGTACTCAACATGCAATATGCCACTCCGAAAATTTTAAAAAGAGGAAGCATTTACAAAAAATCGGGGGTTCTGGAACAGAGATAATTCTGGTATTGCAGCGAATCACCCCCGCTGGAGGTGGTCGCAATGAAAGTATTGGGAAAACACATAATAGCGGAATTGTACGGTGTTTCGGGTGACCTTATCTCCAGGGAGGAGAAGGTGAAGGAGATTGTTGATAAGGTCATAGAGGATGCAAAGATAGAGGCGGTGGGCTCAATATACAAACAATTCGAACCCCATGGTGTTACCTGTGTTGTTCTAATATCAGAGTCACACATCTCCCTTCACACCTGGCCCGAATATGGCCTTGTCAATCTCGATGTTTTCACATGCGGCGATCCCCATCAGGCCGAGGTGGCATTTCAGTCATTCCTTAAATATTTCGCTCCAGAATCGTACAGGCACTACGTGCTCGACAGAGGCTAAAATGGACAGGATTGAGAGACAGATATTATCCCTTCTTTTCCGCGGTCCCTCATCCATATGGCACCTCATAGATTTTCAGGATGCCTCCCTTCCAGAATTTTTTGGCATAATGGAAAAAATGGAGAGGGACGGGATTGTAAGGGTAAGGGATGGTGTGGTAACTCTTACGGATAAAGGTGAAAAAATCGCGGAGGAGATTGCATTCCAGGAATATCGTTGCCCCCACTGCGATTCCACCGGCTATGGAATAGCAGAGGAGGTGAGGGAGGATTTCATGAAAATAGTGGAGCACCGCCCCCTCCCGGTGGAGACCTTTGACCAAGGATATATAGGGACGGAGACAGTTCTGCGAAAACTGGCGTTCATACTGGAAAGGGGGGATGCCAGCGGAAGCATATTTGTTGTTGGAGATGATGACTTATTCAGCATAGCCCTTGCCCTCACTGGAAAACCAAAAAAAGTGGTGGCCGTTGATATAGACGAGAGGATAATAAACTACATAAATGAGGTTGCCTCCGAGTATTCTCTTCCCGTGGAGGCATACATTCAGGATGTGAGAAGGGAAAATGATACCTTTAGAGGAAAATTCGATGTTTTTGTTACCGACCCTGTGGAAACCATTCCCGGAATAAGATTGTTTTTGTCCCGAGCTGCTCTCTCTCTTAAAGGAGTTGGCTCCTCCGGGTATTTCGGGTTGACAACACTGGAGGCATCCAGAAGGAAATGGTATGAAATACAGCAGATGCTCCATGAAATGGGATTTGTTATCACAGATATAAGGCGAAGATTTCAGGTGTATCCGGACGATGGAAGAAATTTCTTTTCCTTTCAGGAAAAACTCCCAATAGTGAAAAAACTCGGATGCAGGGTGGATTACAACTGGTACAGGTCTGCCCTCTACCGCATCGAGGCGGTGAGACTGCCAGAACCTCTGGTAAGGGGGGATGTGGAGATAAACGAGGAGTTCTATAAAGATGATGAGAGCTGGGCAACTCCCTACTGATTAAGGAGCATAGCTTTCTATGACATCAGGTATGTAATCTATTATGTCTCCTGCCACCATTCCATGGCCATAGTCCTCATATGCCATATTTCCTGCCATCCCATTGACGAAGGCGGCCATGCAGGCGGAATGGAAGGGTGCTATTTTTTTGGAAAGCATGCATGATGCTATCCCCGCAAGCACATCTCCTGTGCCTCCCACCGTCATGGCTTCGTTATGCACAATGTTCATCTTCACCCTTTCTCCATCACTTATTATGTCGGTTGGTCCCTTCAGGAGTATGGTGGCATTCCTCCTTTTTGCCTCCTCCATGAGAATCTCCTTTCTCCCTTCCACATCTTCGGGGAGGGATATACCAGTGAGTTTTCTGAATTCTCCCGCATGGGGCGTTATTATAACATTTTCATTGAATTCCATGTCCTTCACTGCTGAAATGGCATCCGCATCTATCACAAAATATTTCCTGTCCATGTATTTTTTAATCAGCATTCGGCATGCCTCCATGCTTTCCTCATTTTTTCCCATTCCCGGACCCACCAGTATGGTGTCAGCCCTCTCCACAATGTCTTCAATCTCCTCAATGTTGCGAGGAGAGAAATGATCTCCATCCATTTCTTTAACTATGAGTTCGGGGGCAAAGGAGGCAACAACACTCCACACTCTGGAGGGGACGCACACATACACGAGATCGCAGCCGCTGCGCAGGGCTGCCATGGCGGCCATGGCTGGGGCGCCGGTGTAGGGCCCACCGCCTATGACGGCAACAATGCCGTTATCTCCCTTATGTGCATCCCTTTTTGGTCTTGGATAATAAAGCATATCCCCTGCACCCACATATTTCTCCGCCTCCTCCGGGATGCCTATGTCGGCCACCACTATGTCGTTGCATATCTCCTCCATGCCTTTTTTCACGAAATGAAATGTTACTATTTTATCCGCCTTTACGAACAGATTTCCTCCCATGCCGGATGGAACATCCACAGAGATGACATATTTGGATGCGTTGTTGACCACCTCCACCATCTCCCTGTATGGCTCCCTCAGCTCCCCCTTCACCCCTACGCCAAGAAGGGCATCGATTATGCCATCGCATTTTTTTATTTCCTCCTCCAATATTTCCTTATTGTAAGGGAGAAGCGGTATTCCCATGGCCCTTGCTCTCCTGTAATTTTTTCTTGCCAGAGTTGTTTTGGGCTTTCCCGCATATATAATCACGGCATTCTTTATGTATCGGGCGGCCACATAGCCGTCCCCTCCATTGTTGCCCGTGCCGCATAGAACAAGCCATTTTTTGTATGGCAATTTTTTTGCCTCCTCCGCCACTGCCCTGCCGGCGTTTTCCATTAATGTTTCTGTGCTTACTCCAAACCACTCGGCATTTCTGTCCAGGACTTTTGTTTCCATGTCCATGTTCATGATTTAAATTGAGGTATAAATATTGTTGCGCTTTGCCATTGCAAAACATTACCCCATAAAAATAAAAAGTGTGGATGCATAACAAATCGTGAAAGTGCTTGCCGAGCATGAGGCAAAAACCCTTGTTTCCCGTTATGGAATAGATGTTCCCAGGTTCAGAGTGGTTGAGAGAGAGGAGGATCTGGAAAATATTGATCTGAGATATCCTCTCGTCCTGAAGGTTTCATCGCCCAATATTCTCCATAAAACGGATGTGGGAGGAGTTATCCTCAACATCACAAGCAAAGAAATGCTCCTCTCCTCCTTTCGCTCCCTGAAGGAAAAATTTCCTGACGAGAAGTTCATGGTGGAGGAGATGGAGACAAGAGGTGTGGAAATCATAGCAGGTATTATCGACGATGATGCCTTCGGAAAATGCATAATGGTGGGAATGGGTGGCATTTTCACTGAGATATATAGAGATGTGGCATTTCGCATGATTCCCATAAATGAAGAAGATGCGGAGGAGATGCTTGCGGAACTTAAAGCAGGAAAAATCTTCTCCGGCTACAGAATGAATCTCAACAGGGACGACGTCATAAACATGCTCATGAAGATGGCAAGAATGGCAGAGGAGATGAGAATAAAGCAGATGGATCTGAACCCCGTGATAGTTTCCGAAAGCGGAATAAAGGCGGTGGATGCAAAAATAATTATGGAGGAATAAAAATGGAATTGTTGGGTGAGGGAAAAAAGGTCCTGCTGGGAAATGAAGCAATTGCAAGGGGTGCGCTGGAGGCGGATGTGGACGTGGCCACTACTTACCCCGGAACACCCTCTTCAGAAATAGCAGATAGCCTTTCTGCTGTTGCGAGAAAAATGGGGGAAAAGGGAGAGGCACCCTTTTATTTTCAGTATTCGGTGAATGAAAAGGTTGCCCTTGAGTTTGCAGCCGCCGCCTCCCATGCAGGATTGCGCGCTCTGACATGCATGAAGCATGTTGGGGTGAATGTGGCAAGCGATGCCTTGATGACCTACGCCTATATAGGGTGCAGGGGAGGGCATGTCATAGTGACGGCCGATGATCCCAGCTGCCACTCCAGCCAGAATGAGCAGGACAACAGATATTATGCAAGATTTGCCTCCCTTCCGATGCTTGAACCCAGTAGCCCCCAGGAGGCAAAGGAGATGACCATCGAGGCCTTTGAAATCTCGGAGAAACTGGAGCTGCCCGTGCTGCTAAGAACAACAACAAGAATCTCCCATGCGAGAGGGGTTGTGGAGCTGAAGCCCCTGAAGATGACTTCCAAGAAGGGAAAATTTGAGAAGGGAGGGCTTACCGTCACTGTGCCAGAGGTGGCAAGAAAGTTACATCCCATGCTACTTGAAAAAATGGAGAGGGCAAGGGAACTCTCCAATGGGAGTAGATTCAATTTCATCGAGGATTTTGGAGGAGAGGATGGAATAATAGCATCCGGTGCAGCCTACAACTATGCCAGAGAAGCAGTGGATGATATGGGGCTGAAATGCAGAATTTTCAAAATAGGCATGAGTTACCCGCTGCCGGAGAAAAAAATAATCGATTTTCTGAAGGAGTGCAGAAGGGTGATAATACTTGAAGAACTGGAGCCGATAATGGAGAGGGAAATAAGGGAGATCGCTCAGAGAAATGATATAGGCGTTGAGATATATGGAAAGGGATTTGGAAAACTGGAAAGGTATTATGAGTATACCCCTGACATAGTTTATGCAACCCTTGCAGAGTTTTTCAATCTGGAATGGAAATATGAAGGGGATGTTAGAGAGGCAGCCCCTCGTCCCCCCGTTTTATGCCCGGGATGCCCCCACAGGGCGACATACTATGCGGTAAAGAAGGTTGCACCTAAGGATACTATATATCCCACTGACATAGGGTGCTATACCCTTGGGCTGCTTCCTCCATATAAAACAGCCGACTTCCTTCTCTGCATGGGCTCCAGCATAGGAAGCGGATGCGGATTTGCTTACTCAACAGAGCAAAAAGTTGTGGCATTCATAGGTGATTCCACTTTCTATCATGCTGGCCTGCCTGCCTTGGTTAATGCGGTGCATCATAACCATAATTTTGTTGTTGTCATCCTTGATAACTTCACCACCGCCATGACAGGCCATCAGCCGCATCCCGGCACGCTGCTCGATGGAATGGGGTATGAGGCAGTACCCATGGACATAGAGAAGGTGGTGAGGGGGATAGGAGTAAAGCATGTGGAAGTCGTTGATCCAAGAAATCTCCAAGAAACAATGGAAGCGATGAGAAGGGCCATGGATTTTGAGGGGTTATCTGTGGTCATATCAAGGGCGCCATGCATACTCCTGAAAAGTAAGACAAAGAAGGAGAGGGAAATATATCAGATAAATCAGGAGAAATGCAGGAAATGCGATGTTTGTATAACGAGATTTGCATGCCCCGCCTTCTATCATGATGAGGGGGGAAATGTGAGGATAAATGAGGCGCTTTGCACGGGTTGCGGGGTATGCCCGCAGATATGTCCCTTTGATGCCATAGAGGTGAAAAAATGAAGAAGAGCGTTATTATAGCAGGCGTTGGAGGGCAGGGCGTTATAACGGCGGCGAATATACTGGCCAGGGCATCTCTCAAGGCAGGGCATAACGTTGTTACATCCGAGCTGCACGGCATGGCGCAGCGCGGGGGCAATGTGGAATGCAATGTGAGGATAGGTAATGTGTACTCCCCCATGGTGAGGAGAGAGAGTGTGGAGGCTATAATTTCCTTTGAACCTCTCGAGGCACTGAGGAACCTGCATAAGGTTAAGAGGGATGGGGTGGTTCTTACAGACGTAAACCCCATAATACCTCCGCTCATATCCCTTGGAATTGGCGATTATCCTCCCGTGGAGAAAATCTTTGAGGAAATTGAGGAACACTGCACCCTGATAAAAATAAATGCGGATGAACTGGCGAGAAAGGCGGGGAGCATACTGACAAAGAACATTGTAATGCTGGGCGCATTTCATGCCTTGGGTATATTTCCGATAGAGGAAGAAACCTTGCTGGAAACAATAAGGGAGAGTTTTCATGAAAGGTATGCAGAGGCAAATGCGATGGCCTTCAAGCTCGGGAAGGAGGCAATAGAGTCCGTGGGAGATATGCATTAAGAATCTTCATCATGCAACAAAAAATAAATAATAATCGCTTTTCCATTATGGAACAGAAAATCGTGGATGAGATAAGAAAAATCGTGGATGAAAGCAGGGTTCTCACTGATAAACCAGATTTGTATGCCTACGGGTTTGATGCTTCCATTCACCATGCCATGCCGGATGTTGTTGTAAGGGTAAAAAATGCGGAAGAGGTGGAAAAAATAGTGGGCATAGCAAACCAGTATCTCATTCCAGTTGTGGCGAGGGGAGCCGGCACAGGGCTATCGGGGCAGGCGGTGCCCATTGAAGGCGGCATACTTCTTGACATGACATCCATGAACAGAATAAAGGAGATTCATATCGAAGATCTTTACTGCGTGGTGGAGCCCGGCGTTATATACGCCAAACTCAACGAAGCGCTGGCAGAGTATGGCTTCTTTTTCCCTCCCTCGCCTGGAAGCGGGGATGTGTGCACCATAGGGGGAATGATAGCCGCCAACGCCTCTGGCATGAGGGCCATAAAATATGGAGCGACCCGTGATTATATCCTCGGAATGGAGGTGGTTTTTCCCCATGGCAGGGTAAGACTTGGAAGCAGAACGCTGAAAAATTCTGCGGGCTATCAAATTGAGCGCCTCATGGTGGGCAGTGAGGGGACGCTGGGCATAATTACGGAGGCAACGCTACGCATTTCTCCTCTGCCTGAAAAGAGAGGTGTCGCCCTCGCCTCCTTCGATGATGTGGTTAAGGCGGGGGAGGGAGTGGCAGCCATAATTGGCAGCGGGTTAATTCCATCTGCCCTTGAGATAATGGATCATGTATGCATACAGGCCGTCAACAACGCCATGGATATAGGGCTGCCGGATGTGGAAGCCATATTGCTCATAGAGGTGGATGGGAAAGAGGGGGAGGTGAGAGAGAATATAAAAAAGGTGGCGGAGATATTGAAGGGAAGGGTGAAAAATATAGAGTTCACCTATGATGATGAGGAAATGGCCAATCTGTGGAAAGGAAGGAAGGGAGTGCTTCCCTCTCTTTCAAGATATGGTGAAGACAGGGTATCGGTAAGCCTTGCCGATGACATGTGTGTGCCCATATCCAAAATACCATATGCCATAAAGGAATTTCAGGAGATAGCAAAGAAATACAACATAATTATAGGCACATATGGCCATGCGGGGGATGGCAATCTCCATACCAAGGTATTGATAAATCCCAAGGAGGAGGATGAATGGAAGAGGGCTGAAAAGGCGGTGGCCGAAATATATAAAGCGGTGGAAAGGCTTGGAGGAATAGCAAGCGGCGAACATGGGATAGGTATAAGCAAGGCGCCGTGGATAAATGGAGATGTGGAGACGATGGAGATGATAAAGAAGGCCATAGATCCAAATAATATAATGAATCCCGGGAAGATGACACAGTGGAAAGGAAGCATAATTTCCCATTTGAGGTATAGGTGATGAAGATGCTGGAGAAGTATCATGATGAGATGTTGAGCTGCACCGGTTGCGCCTTCTGCAAGAAATCCTATGCTGCCTATGAATTTCCTGAGAAGGAAAGCGATTATCCCAAGGGGAAAATAATGCTTGCCTATGGATTATACACCAAAGAACTGGAAGAGAACATGGAGATGGTTAGGGCGTTGCAGAAATGCACCCTCTGTAAGAGATGCGAGGTGGACTGCCCCTCTCTGATAAAAATAACGGATATAATAAAGGCGGCCCGCTTTGAATTAAGCACGCTGTTACCGGAGCATGAAATCCTTGTGGATAACTTCAGGAGAACAAACAACATTCTTGGAGAGGAAAACTTCGAGAGAGATGGCAGCAGAATAGCCTTTATCATGGGATGCATGGTGAAAAAGGAAATGAAGGATGCCGTCATCTCTCTTTTCGATAAACTGGGTGTTGATGTCACCATTGTAGGCGGATGTTGCGGTCATCCGATTGAGAAAATCGGAAGAAAGGTTGAAACAGATATAGGGAAAAAGTTGAGGGAGAAGAATATAGAAAAAGTGGTGCTTTCATGCCCCAACGGAATGCTTGCTTTAAGAGAATTCAATCCTATGCACATAACCCAGTTTGTCCTTTCGCTAAACCCTGAAATGAAGAGAGAGGAAAAGAGATATATATACCACGATTCCTCCTTTCTGGGAAGATATCTTGGCATATATGACGAGCCGAGGGAGTTGATTGGAAGAGTTGCCAACCTCGTGGAATTTGATGAAAGGAGAGAGAGGGCAAAACAATGCGGAGGAGAGATAGAGTTCAGAAGAGCATTCCCTCAGGAGGCGGAGGAGCTGGCAATGCATTTAATAAAGGAGGCAAGGGAAAAGAATGCCACCATTGTCACAGCATCGCCCCACTGCTATGGCCATCTGAAGGAGTATGGGGAGGTTGTGGATATTGTTCATCTCCTTGAGAGGAGCATAATATAATCATCCGAAGACAAGCATCAGCAAAAGGATTCCGAGAAGTTTTGTCACAGGGTCAAGAAAGCGAAGTTTCATCCATAGAGGTATTGGTGCCACCTCCGGCCCCTCTGCAGGAATTACAGGCGAGGATGTAATGCGAATAAAATGTACGCTGTTTTTGTTCAGAGGGATGGTTATATTGGATGATATTCCGTTGATATTCCTCTCCTCCACTATCTGAAGATGATGTTTTTCATCTATGAGGTAATGAATTATGCTGCTTTTCTCCCATGGAAGATTGGTGAGATTTATGGTGAAGGTTTTATCCGGCGAGTCGTAGTTGCTTACCAGAATGGATATGTTGCTTCTCTTCTCGTCAATTCCCGCAAGGTATGCAATCCCCTGGGAGACATTAAAAGGGGGCGTTTGAATCATGAGGGGCGTATCTTTCACCATATAATTCATGGCAAGATATGTTAAAGCAGGTCTTTTATATGTGCCATCGTAGGCGAAGAGGGATAAATCGAAGCCCAGCAATCTGGCAAGCCAGTTGTTGTCCTGAGTGCCTCTGTAACGGAAAGCATAGTCCATGCCCGCCCTTTGCCATGCCATCATGGTGCAGGCGGTGAAGGCGGCATTTTTGGCATTGTCTTTATCACGCTGGGGGGAGAGTATGTTTACATTCCATTCGGTATTTATGTTCTCGCAATCTTTTAATCCATAGACATCGAGAAGATTTCTGATATAGAGGGATGCCATTTGAAGTTCATATGGATGGGAGGAATACATATGCCAGGAAAAGAAATCCAGAGGGATGTCATTTTCTGTGACATAATCGAGAAAACCTGTGGTGAAATTCTTGTTGGTCACGGAGGAGGTGCATGGGCCGCCCACCTTGATGGAGGCATTGTAGTTTTTCAATGTTGTTGCTGTTATTCTGTACAATTCATAATATTGCTCCGCCGTTCCGTTCCAGAATCCACTTAAATCGGGTTCATTCCATATCTCCCAGTAGGTTATGTTGTAGTGGTATCCATTTGCCCATCCATCGTTATAGTGCATCACTATGTGCTTGCATATCTCCGCCCATTTGGTGAAATTTTCGGGAGGTTGTCGTAGTTTTTCATTATCACTGGCGCTTTCGCCGAGGCGATAAAATACATGGCAGCCCGCATTTACTATTGACTCAATAACCTCATCGCTTGAGGTGAAATTGTAGCTTGCTGGGTTGTTTACATCCGCACTCCAGTTGGGAAAAATGGTGCTTATATCCGTGGGGCCATAAAAATCATGGGTCCTCACAAAATTTATACCTATCTGTTTATACTGCTCTGTTATATCCACGCCATCTTTAATATAGTGAATGGGCAATGGCCCGGAATTTATTTCGGAGAAATATTTTATTTTTCCCTCTGTAAGAGAGCAGTCGATGTTCAGGTAAAGGGCTGATCTGTTGAAGGAGAGAGAGGATGTAGAAAGAATGGAAAGTATTATCAGGAGGGATATGGCGGCAGGATGGATCTTCATGCATCTAAAATATTTCCATCATATAATTGTTTTGGGAATTTGATTGTGCATATACGGCCAATCTGTTTTTGATTTCCCACAGCAGAAACAAAATAGTTAAAAATCAGTTTGCATATACTTCCCTAAGCTCCCGTGGTGTAGTCCGGCCAATCATCTCGGCCTCTCGAGCCGAAGACCCGGGTTCAAATCCCGGCGGGAGCATTTTCGTTCTTCCCATATTTTTTTGTCAAGCATGCCCGATTTTCGGGGGGTCTTGGTTTTTCTCCTTATGCGAACTTTCAGAGGATCCTCAATATTCTCATTCTCGACCGCTTTCCTCAGATCTCCCTCGATGATATGGAGATATATTCCTGTGGTTTTGATGTCAGCATGTCCCAGCAATTCCTGGACAATGCGGATGTTCACGCCTGCCCTCAAAAGATTGGTGGCATAGTAATGCCTCAATGAATGAGCATGGATCCATGGCATGCCCGCCTCTCTTGCCCTGGTTCTCACTATCTTACCCACGATCTGAGGGGTTATTTTGCCCCTCTGTGTGGTGAAAAGAGCCGTGCTGTGGGTCGGGAATCTCCATCTCTCGATATAGTTTTTAAGCGATGGGGCTGTTTTACCTTCCAGCACTCTCGAAGGGACAGCCACCATCCTGATTTTCCCTCCCTTTCCCTTCACCTTGATAAACCCGTTTTTCCAGTCAATGTCGGAGAGTTTTAAATTGGCAACCTCTTCCCTTCTCAAGCCGGTGTTCACCATGAAATAAATCAATGTCCGATCTCTCTTGCTTATCGGATCCCTGCCCTTGCACACGTCCAGCAATTTCCTTATGTCGGATGTAACCGGAATGCGACGGGGTGGAGAGATCTCCTTATACTTCTTGAATCTCAAATCGAAGCCACGAAATGCACACCACCTGTTTAACGCCTTCACATACAGGTTCAGGGTTGTCCCCTCCGCTCCCTCGTTTAATCTCCTGAAGGCAAAATACTCCATCGCCTTTTCCTTGAGGGTTTTCTCGTCAGCCATCAAATCCATGCCCCATCTCTCAAGGTATTTTAACGCCCTGACGGTAACCATGATGGTTTTCTCTGATAACTGCTGTTCAGCATAGCAATGATTGATGAATCGGTTCCATGTCTCAGGATCAACTCTCCTCATGTCTATCCTTCACCACCCCAACGACATTCTCAATCGGCACTCTCTCCTTTCTGTCGAGATCCGTGCCGTCGAACAGATCCCTTTTCCTCACAAACAACATGGATCCCATCTTTCCTATCACAACGCCACGCTGCCAGTCAAAACTTCCGTCAATGTATACTATGTCTTTCTCCAGCAAACCGCCATTATACCTTATGCCCTCAAGATCATCCAAGGGAACGAACTCGATGGACTTCACCCTTCTCGTTCTTACGACTCCCCCCACGCTGTCCCCCCTGACAGCGAGATGGAGCCGGTTCCCGTCCCGGTAAATCATTCTCCTCCCGTCATCCATCCCAACCTCTATAATTCCCCTCAAACCACCACCTCCTCTATGAGTTTTACCTTGCTTCCGCAAATTGGACAGTTTACCTTTTCTCCTCTATACAACCTTATCAATTCTACACCCGACAACAAAAAGGTATTGCCACATTCCATACATTCTGCCTCTACCATTTTATCCCTCCAGCATATCAAAAAACATTCCTAATCGGTTGTTTGTATCTATGAAATTCACCTTGAATCGCTTTCCATTGATTATGATTTCATCTTCAGGAATTTGTGGTTTCTCTTTGAACCACATTCTAACTGTTTGCACTCCAAATTCATTTGGTTTATAACGAATTTCGGTCAGGAATGGTTGTCTGATAACCAAAGGAAATTTGATGATCTCTTCTGGTATTTTGATAACCTCATCAACCACATCTATCGTTTTTATTCTTTCATCCCTCATACCTCATCCCTCCTCTAATATCTCCATTTTCTCTTCCTCATCAAATTCCATTTTTCCACCACACAATGGACAGCGATAAACGCCGGCAGCCACCAACTCCCCCCATGCCTTTCTATCCTCCTCAGGGTTCGTGGACGGCTGCTCATATCCACACTTGGGGCATTTCAATCTCATTTGTGCCACCACCCCATCCCAAAACCACATACAATTTTCCTATATCCTGCTTGTCTAAGCCATTCTTCTTCCTCTTTGTTCTCTGGTTTATAAAATCTTCCTAACCAAGTGTTTTCAGAAATCATGCTATCGCCTCCTTCCTTGAAATTTCTTTATCTATAACCATTCCAAATGGCACCCCAAGAAGCATTCCAGATATGACGAGGAGGAATAAAGGCAAAAACTCGGCATTGCTAAAAGAATCTTCGAATATTATGCTTGTTAGAAATCCAAAAACACCTCCAAAGAATCCAAAGAAGAAATACACTTTCTTCCACAACTTCACGTTACCACCTCCAACTCTTTCCTCTCCTCCCTTTCCCTTTCCTCATTTCCGTTCAACTCAAGCCCCAGGGCGGAAAACTCGGCAGTTACCAACTTCTCAACGATGGCTCCATAACTCATCTTTTCCCCGTTCCTGTAATGGTAATGTGCCTGCAACTTCTCCAGCATTTTTATGACAACAGGACGAACACCAACACTTTTCCATTCATTTCCATTTCCTCTTTCCATATTATTCCTCCTACTTTCTAAATTTCTACAAAAAGATAATACAAATTGGTTTATAAACTTTATTATTTTCTTAAAATCTACAAAGATAGAAAATCAAATTTAGATATAAATTACTATTTTACTATTGTGAGAATATTTGGAAAAAAGGGAAGTATTGAAATATTATCCATTCTTTTAGACAAAGGTAAGTTATATCAGGATGAATTAGGAGATTTTGTTGGTATGAAAGGAGGTCAATTAGTAGATAGAGTTAAAGAATTAAGAGAACAGGGTTTAATAGATTGGGAAATAGAGGACAAATTCGGAGGAAAGAAATGGATTTTTCTTACTCCAGAAGGAAAAGAGATTGCCAAACATCTCATAGAGATTGAGAAGATAATGGAAAAGATGGAGAAAAAGAGAGAGGGATAACATGCCTCTGAAAGATTATCTCGATGAGGATGAAGAAGTTATAGCAAAATTTTCACAATATGGTATCGATTTTTATGCTACAAATAAAAAAATCATAAGGCATAAGGGAGGATCCCAAGAAAAAGTAGATATGTTATTTTATCCCCATATTGTTTCTCTTTCCATGATTTTTCATAACTGGATAGGGTGGATAATAGCAGGAGTAGTCATATTTATACTATCGTTTTTCTGGGGCTATTTTTTAGAAATTTTTGGGATAAATGATAACGAATTATCCACTATTCTTATGATCTTTACAATCATCTTTTCGATTTCCCTGATTGGGCAAGGCATTTACGATTATAATAAGTGTTCTCTAAATTTCATTGTATCTGGATTTTCCACAACAGATAAGATGAAATGGAGTATTCAAAGAGCCAAATTTGGTGAATTGAAAAAGTTTGTAATTGCTATAGAAAAGGAAATAGGAAGGTTAAAATGAAGTGGTATTGGCTCACTCCAGAAGGAAAAGAGATCGCAAAACATCTCATAGAGATTGAGAAGATAATGGTGAAAGAATGGAAAAGATAAAATTTTCTCTGGCGATTGTTAGTATAGCTATTTTACTATTTAATTTAAATACTTATGCTTATTATGACAATAGTTGGAAAACCGTCTCGGAATGGGCTGGAAAAATTTATGGTTCTGCAACTGCGATAAAATTGGAATTTGAATCCCATTATAGAAATAAATATCTCTCAGAAGATCAATTTGAATTATATGAAAATATAATGTATATCAGGATTTATCAACTGGATTCTACATCAAACATTTCAATAGAAAGACTTATTATAATTTCACCAAGCGGACATACAAGATATATTAACATGGTAAAAGATTATAATTGGCATTACAAAAAGACGATACTATATATTTCATCATATTGGGATTTAAATCCAGAAAAACCTCTAATTTTGAATGAAACTGGAATATGGACAATTGAAATTCAAACCAATCATTCAACTTATGTATGTGAATATAAAGGAAATATTTGGAATTTCGATAAAAATAGCAAAGTGATTAATTATTATGGAAACAGAAAAGGAATTGAAGTTTTATCTCCTTCCGCTGTTCAACAATTAGTAACTGCAATAGAAACGAAAAACTTAGTAGAATGGCAAAAATGGATGGTACTTGTGACGGGAGGCATGGTTATTATAACAGCCATTGCGATGATTGTTAGTGCTATTACCTCTAAGAAAGCAATAAAAGAGATCGCAAAACATCTCATAGAGATTGAGAAGATAATGGAAAAAATCGAAAAAAATAGAAAGAAATAAATTTTTTACATTATATCTCGCTTCATGTCAAATGCAGGGGCTGCAGTATTAGGGCTTTTCTTGAGTATATCAGTTGTGTTTAACGTAGCGGGCTTTTATACATTTACAGATTTACAACAGGAATATGGTGAAGTTAAAGAAGATTATGCCAGCATGCAACAGGAATATATTAACCTCCAGCAGGAATATAACACGACAAAGAAAAGTTATAATTCCCTTCAATCAAAATATGTTCTTCTTCAGGCAAATTATAATCATCTTCAAGAACAACATAATCTTTTCCAACAACAATATCAAACATTACAAAA
The DNA here is from genome assembly GCA_021162065.1 of Thermoplasmata archaeon. Taxonomy (GTDB): domain Archaea; phylum Thermoplasmatota; class E2; order UBA202; family JdFR-43; genus JAGGZK01. The sequence goes on along the minus strand of JAGGZK010000053.1, from coordinate 7,704 downwards.
CAATTATACCGCTCTTGAGACAGAATACAACTCTCTACAAGAGGATTATAACTCGTTATATACCAATTTTAAATCACTCCAAAGTGAGTATGGTTCTTTGGAGCTAAAATATATGTCTCTACAGGATGATTATGAAAAATTACAATCGAAATACTACTCGCTCCAGAGTGACTACAAAACACTTCAAAATAATTATTCTCTCCTACAATCCCAATATAGTGCTCTCCAAAATGACTATTCTACTTTAAATAACAAATACAAATCATTAAAAGCAGATTATAGTGCTTTGGAAGATGAATATAACTCCATAATGGAAACTATAAGTAAAAGAAAAGCTATATTACCCCAATATGCTCAGCAGTTTATTACACCTGATGATCCGGAAGTAAAAAATAAAGTAAAATCTATTTTAGGCAGTAGCTGCAATGGTGATTTAACTTGGGATGACATGGATAAAATAAATGATTGGGTATATGACAATATAGAATATAACTATGACATGGATATTACTGCACCTAAAGGGGGAGTATGGGGAGAATGTTGGTTATATCCTTGTGAAACTCTGGAAAACAAAAAAGGGGATTGTGAAGACCATGCTCTTTTATTCATAAGTTTGTGTCTGGCTGAAGAAGATGTAAAATGGCTTTACTGTGCAGAGGTTGAATTAATTAAGAATGGGGAAAAAACCTATCATATGTGTATTTTTGTGAATGTTGAAGATGATAAATTATGTATCTTTGATCCAACTTGGCAAAATAAGGATTTTCCATATAATGGAGGATGGAGAAATACCCAACCAAGAATAGAATCTAGTGCGATAGATGAATATAGAAAGGAAAATAATTTTGACTCCGTAAACGTTAAAGCCGTGTTCAATCAACAAATATACAAAAGTTTTTCAAGTAATCAAGAGTTCTATAATTGGTTCTGATTACTATGTGGTATTGGCTAACTGAAAAGGGGAAAAAGGTTGCGGAGTATCTGGTGAAGATTGAGGAGGTAATGGAGGAGAGACATAAAACAAAGAATTTATAAAAGTTATAAATATAACTTTTTGATTATAGGCGGAAGGAAATAAAGAATAAAGGAATGAATGAAGGAATGAAGGAGGGAAAAGGAATGGAAGAAGAATTGAAATTTATGAAGGAATTCGAGGAAGATAGTCATTGGATGGCAAAACATTTTAAGGAGTTACAAGAAAAATACGCTGGAAAGTTTGTCGCAATCATAAATAAGAAAATAGTTGGTGTGGATGAAAATGCAGAACACTTAGTCAATAGTTTGAAAGATAAATTGAGTGATGATGAATTAAGTAGAACGATAATAGAATACATTCCCCCAAAAAATCTAATTTTAATTTTATGATTGTCCCATGAAGATCACATTAAAGGTTGAAGAATTTAGTGGTGGACTAAAACCTTTTGTTACATTTATTTGTGAGTTCCCTCGGCGACATACGAGATTATTTGTTAATGCCTTTGTAGATACAGGGAGTGGTCATACATCTATTTCATTATCTCAACTTTTGAAGAGGAATATTAATGTTGAGAGCATAATTGATAGAAATGACTTTGAGGAAATTATGATAGGTGGGGCTAAACATAAAGGATATCCTATAAAAGAGAAGTTTGATATTAGGTTCAGAACGGAAGATAATGAAATAGTCCACTTAAAGCCACAAAAATTGTATGTATATTTGCCATATACTGACAATAAGGAAGGATGGGGCATGTCATATTCTCTCCCAAGCATTATTGGAGTAGATTTTTTAATACTTCACAACCTCTCTCTTTATTTTCATCCTTCCAAGCAAATAGCATGGCTTGAGAAAGAGGAATAATTACGGATCCACCCCAAACTCCCTCTGCAACTTCTCAAATTTTTCATCCTTGAAATAGCGGATCATCTTTCTCATGTCCTTCTTTAGTTTCTCTATTGCCTTATCTGGAGTGTCTTCATTCTTGTATTTATCCAGGATTTCATACACAAACTCCAGCGAATCCTCCGGGCGAATGTAAACCTTCCTTTCCATGATGGGGAAATAATTTGGGGATTGAAAAGCATGGAGGGGGGTTGCATGGATTCATAAAATTTGCGGTGTGAAAAAAACACTCCCTATTTTTCACAATTCACACGCCCCTGATATTATATTATTATACAAGGGCAAGGAGTGAGATTGCAGCGGAATGTGAAAAAGCCACGCCAACGATTAAATACACCTATAACGCTTCTTTTATATGTTTGACATAAAGATAGAAGGTCTTGATGAAGTGTTAAGAATATTAGGGGCTACCCAAAAAGAAATACAAAAATTCAAAGAAATTAAAGTTTCTTTAAGTGAGTTATTTAGTCCCTCTTTTATGCAAAGATACACAGATTCAAACGCTATTGATGATTTTTTAAATAACAGTGAATTATTTAGTGAGGATGTGGACAAAACCCCACAAGAGATATTTGAAACCAAAGAGTTTAATGAATATGTGAAACAACATACCAAATTTAACACATGGTCAGAGATGTTCTCAAAGGCTGTGGAAGAATGGTTCACTAAAAAATTGGGTTAGAAGGATCCTTTATAACCTATACACCACGTTCCCAAAAATCGGATAGAGATCTTTCTTGCTCACATTGAAGCGTGGATCGTTCAGGATTGCCCTGGCTATCGCCGTCTTGCTCATGAATTGTAATGGGTTATTTTCATCTATCTCCAGGCGTTTCCTCACATTCTGCACTTTCAACTCGCTGTATTTTGCATAGAAAGGTGGGGGTAAACGTGTAAATTTGCCCGTCCATGCATACGTGGGATATTCGCTGTCCTCAAATGGGTTAAAATCCGTCCAGTCATAGGCACGATATGAGCCACGTTTAACGCCTTCCGGGGTGTAATACTTCATCGTGTAAAACATGAATGATATGCGTTCTTTAACGGGTTTATCGAGCCATTTCACCTTGGGTATGAGCATTAGAATAACATGATTTCTTTCCGCACACACCGTAAATACCTTTATGAGAAATTTGTTCATCATGCTCATTGAGTCCCTGTTGAAAGCATCAAAAATTGCCTCATCAAGGAGATAAACTCTCCCTCTCTCCTCATAGATTCTTTTCTTCAAATCCTTTATGTCAAAAAGAATTTGCCTCTCCATTTCAAATTCAGAATCCATGAGCATTGCCATTTCAATTGCCAAGGTGGATTTCCCGCTCCTTGTCTGCCCCGTTATGAGCATGATGAAGTCTTCATCCTGGCTCCTAACCATGTTCACATACTTACAAAATTTATGCAGTTTTGGATCCACAAGCCCCACAACGTCATATCTCAACATTTTCCAGGACATCCACAATGCTGTTTTTCCCCTTCAGTATGCTCTCATGCATTTTCCTGCTCAGCATGATGAACCTCTGCTTTGTGAGATCCTTTGCGAAATTCTGTTTGATGAGGTCGTCGATCTCCCTCATTGCATTCTCATAGCCGTGTTCCTCCGCTATCTTCCTCATCTCATTCAGGATGATGTAAACCTCTATGTCCTCAACGATGGACACCTCTATGCCATACTTCTCATTAACACTGTCTATGAACTGCTTTACCTCGCTGAAGTCCCGGGGAATGTAGTTAAACCTTCCTTTCTTCTCCATCTCATTCATTGTTTATCCCCAACTCCTCCATTACCTTCTCCACCGTTCCGTTTCCATTCGATTTTTCCAGAGGGATGTTCATCTTATCGACAACGCTCACCCTTTCCAGCAACTCAACGCTCTTCAGCAACGTCTCATATCTCAACTTCGCCTTGAGGTCTATCATCTCGTTGAGCGTCTGGTTCATTTTCTCCTTCAGATCCATGGCAACCTTCTTGTAATTCCTCACAAACTCTATGTTTGAAGTAATGGGATTCACAATGATTCTTTTCCCTTTTATCCCATCGGCGATTATGATCTCCGCCTTCTTTCCCATCAACCTGTAATTTATGGTCGCCGGCAGTCCCGCCTCGTCTATGATCTCATACTCGTTAAACCTTTTCTGGCTCATCTGGTAAAGCCCCAATCTGTTTTTTCTGAAGTCGATTGTCAGGATGTGCTTGAGGTTTGCTATTCTCTGCATGGCATGGTATATGGTTGCGGTGAAGAATGCAGCAAAGACGATGAAATAGAACTTATCCGGGGCGAACATGAAAAGAACGATGGACAAGCCGGCGGCTGCGGTGAGGGTGAAGCCTCTCTTTAACTCGTCAAACTTTGCCCTGGCGTAGTTTACAGACTCCCTGCCAAATTCCAGAACCTTCATGTCACCACCATATCCCATATAGAGTTAGCCAGCATACCCAGGATGAACATCTCGATGATGAAGGCGAACGGCTTGAGCCATTTCTGATTCATAACAAATTTGAGGGTTCCGATGAATGCGATTATGAGGAAGCCGAGGTAAAGAATCTGCTTTATGTCCAGATTTCCCGACGAATCCAGCAATAAGCCAAAGAATGAGAATTGAACGGTAAAACCCACGAGAAAGGCGGTTATTCCGAACCAGAACGTGGCGAAATCGCCGAAAAACGGAATGCCCCTCTTATGTATTTTTATCATGGCATAAGCCCCCATTGTCCCCCACAACGCCCAGAACCAGTTTGTGGTTAGCATTTCTTTAATCATAATATCCTCCTCTCAAGGTTGTAATAATATGCGATGTTCACGGAGATGGCAACCACGAAAGCCATTATTATGGAAATGATGGAACGCTGGAACTCCACGCCCAAGCCGTATTTCAGGGTGTTTGAGATGGTTTTCTTGTGGGTTATTGTCTTCAGGATCACGCTGTTGTTATGCTTTATTTCCAATATTGCCCCATCATGGAGAGTGAGAGAAAGAAGTTTACCAACCTGCTTATCTCTCTGGAAAAACGTTTCATTGCCCCTGTAATACTTCACGCTGATGTAATCGTAGGAATGGAATATGTAGAACTCGTTGTCCAGGACGATGTTTTCGCTCTGCTTCACGAGTTTGTTGTCGCTTATGATCCAGACAAAACCCTCCCGGCTATCCTGTGCATTAACATTCAGGCAGGCGAACAGAAAAATGAATAGAAGGGAAAGAGGGATGTATTTCCTGGCTCTCATGCTTCCTCATGCGAACAAACCCATCTGCATTACAACGATGAGCAACGCCGTCGCCAGCAGTCCATAGCCCCATCTCGTCAGATTGTCGTCCTTGTTTCCTATCATCCAGAAGCCCAGCAACGCCACTATGCCCGCCGGCAGGTATGTGCTTATGCTGGTTATCTGCGAATAACTGCTGAGGAAAGTCAGGAGCCAGAAGCCAAAAACAACGCCTATGGCTATGATGAGAATCTTGTCAAACTTCTTGGCTGCCTGCCCCCTGCCGTCCAGGACGTCCATGAATCCTCCCCTTGCCATCAATGGAAATACGGGGATGAATGAGAGAATGCCAACGATGTTCTCTATTGCTGTGTTGAACAGCCAGTATGTCAAGCCAAGCCCGATTATGGCTGTCAGGATGGCATATATCTGGAGTTTGCCAGCATCAAGGTTGACTATGTTTTTCCTCCCTGTGTTGAAGATTCTCAAGCCAGCGAAGTAGTATGCAATTCCCAGGAGGGAGTATATCAGCAACGTTATGAAGTCGTTCATTTTAACCACCTCCGAAATAGCCCATTATGTTGAGAGGATTGAACCAGTATATTCCCACTATTACGCCGATTATGAGGAGTATAACCCCGAATTTTCTGTATTGTTTACTTCCCTGTAATGCCAATCCCAGCAGAAGCATGCCTCCTGTGATCCACGTTTTATATGCCTCCTCACCTGTCAGATACACCATTATGCTGGATGTTTGCACGGTGAAATTGCCCGTCTTGTTCACCCATGTGCCGTTGTCCAAGACAGCCACCTTGTAGTAATACTTCACCCCATCGCTCAGATTTGTCCAGTTATATGTGTAGTAGGCTGCGGATGTCGTCCATTCCTTCAGTTTGCTCAGGTTGCTTGCATTGCTGCCTCCCCATATCTGCACCTTGCTTACGCTGGTGGCATTTGCCACCGTGATGTTGAACACCGCATAGTCCTTTCCGAGAACCAGATCGTCCCCAAGCCCCGCTATGCTCACGTTTACCGTCGTTGCCCCCACGTTCCCAATCATCAGCATGACGATTAGGGGGATAATCATCATGCCTCCCTTCCATCCCATTCCCCTTTTCCCTATTTTCCATTCCATATCATCACCTTACCCTAATCCCAGAACGTGAGTTTGTCAAAGAAGGAGGTTATCTCGTTCACCGCCGGGAGGATGTACCAGTATGCAGCCATTCCCAACCCGGCAACCAGAAGCAATATGCCAATGGTGTGCCCTCCCGTTCCCTTCCTGGTGCCTGCTGTTAAGATTACACCCAAAACAATGCAACCAACAGTAATAATGCCTTTATAGTCATTCAATAAATCCCAAAAATCTTGCTCATCCTGTGGAACTGGCATTATATAATCCTCCGGGTTAGGTGTCACAAATCTAAATCCCCAAATTGCATTTGTAAAATCGTTAGGGTCAACAACATCATAATCTAATGAGTTTACTGAATTGTTATCCTCTTTCAAATCATACGTGGTTAAATTGTAATATGTTGTTTCGTTGGTTATAATGTAATATGTTCTATACGTGGTTAAATCCATAACCATAACATTTTGGTTAATGAGATTGTCTGCCCACGCCGGTTTATTTGTGTTATGGGTTATTGCATAAGTTTTATTCGTATATATTGTTAAATCACTTTCCAGAGGTATAACATAGCAATAATGTTTATCAATTATAACCTCACCATCTCCGCTTGTGGTGTTAGTAACCCTTTTTAATGTTATATTTGCAGTTTTCCCGACATAATCACCAATCTTAAAGTTATCCCATGTTATATTAGTTATATTTTCATCTGCCAACTGTTGTGCCAATTGTGCCATAATTGCATTATACAATGCTGTAAAATTCTCCATTGATAAATTACCGAGTAAATCCATATTTGGGAGAAAAACATCAGGGAAAACATGAATATAATCCTCTGGCAAATCTGAAAGGTTATAATATCCTAATGAATGGAGATAATTCCAATAAGCATTAGCATCCGCTATCATATTGTCTTTAATAGTATTGTAAACATCCAGCATTCTCGTTCTCCAAGACAAAATACCGCTTCTATTCCAATATGCTGATGAAGTAACAGAACCATTATTAACATACGCTATACAATAAGGTTTACCTGAAGCATAAGAACCTGTTTGATATATTTTAACTGCCGAAAAGAAAGAATTTTTAGATGAAAATGCAGTAAAATAATTAATATTATAATCTCTATCGCTTCCCATTCCTTTACCTGCAAATATCCAACATTGATTTAAAAACCTTGTAAAATTATTGCTACTGTTATATGCAATCTTAAACTTAAAATTATAGACATCATTGAATGTGGAAAGATTATAGTTTGTATAATCTCCATTTGTGTTGTCAGTTTCTCTTATTTCAAACCAAAATGTAACATTACTTTTCATTGTGTAACTTCCCGTATTATCAATACCAACAAAAGAATTTCCCGAAGTTCTACCAGCATTATGATAAAATGCGACATAATATGTTTTATCTGTTGTGTCATAATTCTCTAAATTTTTCATCTCGTTAACCATATCAGCATATACATTCTGAAAATTCTTTATTATTACC
>JAGGZK010000058.1 GCA_021162065.1 Thermoplasmata archaeon | reverse complement strand
TATTTTCAGTATATGTTTTTACTTTATTGATTTTCCATACTCCACTGCAGATGCCATTATATAAAGCAATTATGAATACTAAAAGTATTTAGTATATATACTTAATATTCTGAATAAACTTTCTATATAAACTTCTTTTCCATGCCCTCTATCACAAAGATTTTTCCCCTCCTCTTCGCCCTCTCCGCCTTCCTCCGCTGCACCCTGTTGAATTCATCTATGGTCACTATGGCCTCATGCCCCCCCTCAAAGAGAAAATCCTCCCACTCCATCAGTCCGCAGTAAACCGGGTTGGAAAGGATGCGCGACACCGTCTTTCTGTCCCACCTTCCCCCCTTCTTCGTTTTCACCGCCGCCTCATTCAATTCTTCTGCTATCCTCGCAATGCTCTTCCCGGCCAGATAATCATCGAATATTCTCCTCACCACCCTCGCCTCTTCCTCTACTCTTACGAGAACACCATCCCCATATTCATATCCATATGGTGGCGGCGAGCCAAGCAACCCCGCTCCCTGCTTTGCCTTCTGCCTCATGCCGTCGTAGACGCGCTCACCAATCTGCTCGCTCTCCAGCTGGGCAATGCGCTGTATGATATCCATGACGAAGCGCCCCATGGCAGTAGAGGTATCCAAACTCTCCGTCATTGACACAAACTCCTTATTTTTTCTCCGCAGCTCCTCCATCATGAGCATGAAGTTCTTGCTGTTTCTGTGAATTCTATCCATTTTCATAACAAGCAGTATATCCCATCTGTCCATGTTCTCCATCATTTTTTGATATGCCGGGCGGCGAATGTCTCTCCCGCTGTAGCCGTCGTCCACATATTCCCCCTCAATCTCCCATCCTCTGGCCTTGCAGTAACTCCGCAATTTTTCCAGCTGACTGTCCAAACTGAAGCCCTCCTTTGCCTGATCCTCCGTGCTCACCCGCACATATATGGCTGCTTTTTTCATCCCATCCCTCATTTTCGTGGCTAACGGTAGTCCGTTAGCCACAATATTTGCGGAAATTATAAGCTTTTTGGAATATGGCGATGAAAACTCGCAACACCATTTCTCGCTCGCCAGGCATACAAAAGCATGCGACATGCAAATGTAAAGCACATGGCTATATTGAGTTTACATTGTAAATATACTGCATTTATTTAATATACAGAATTGCGAAAATTTGAGAAATTTTGAGGTATGCAGGGCCGCAAGACATTACAAAATGGCATATTTTGCACGAAAAGTGTCGGCTTGCCGTCAAAATTTGCCGTTTCGTTAAATGCTATATGATAGCATGATGCACTAAAAATAATTTAAGGCGTTGTGTTTACACACATGCAGAAAAGCAAGCGACTGCATGACAGAATGTTCATCAAAATGGAGAAGATGCTTTCCTCCTCATTTCTCCGCCATGCCTACATCAACTTTTTTGAGAGGGCCACGCTGGAAGAGTTTGCCATGGTTGAGATTGAAAGGCACAATAAAGTGCTCCACATTGGCTGCGGCCCTCTGCCCAATACTCTCATAACGCTTGCCAGAAACAGGCCGGCAGAATATGTTGGAATTGATGTTGATGAAGAGGCGGTAAGGATAGCAAGGAATGTGGTAAAGGCCTACGGATTGAAAAATGTGAGCATCGAGAAGGGCGATGCCACTTCCTATCCCCTGCAAAACTTCGACATCATAATAATCTCCTATGGTGTGGAGCCAAAGGAGAGGGTTTTTTACAGGCTGAAGAATGAGACAAAGGAAGGGGTGAAGATAGTTTACAGAAAGCAGTGGGATTTCATGGATGCTCTGTATGGTGTAAAAGAAATCGTGCCTCCGGGATTTAAAATAAAGGCGTTTCATAAAAGGAGGGATCTGATAAAATCCTACCTGCTGGAAAAGGTGGAATAATCTACCTGTAAACCATAAACGTTTATTTAGTTTAAATTGTTTATACACTATGTATTCTTAATATACGATTTCCTAAAAAAGCACTTTTTTCCTCACCGCCATGCCGTAACCCACTATGACCTGCCTCCATCCCGCCAGTTTTTTATTCATCGCTTCATCGCCGGCGTCAACATATAAAAAGGGTGCCTCCATCATTTTCGCGGGCGTTGCCACCACCGTGACATTCTCTATGCCTGCTTTTTTAATAACCCTGGCGCTTATCTGCTGGTTTCCTCTGCCAAAGATGAAGTTGTTACCACCCATGGGACTCACCACTATTCTTGCGCTGCCATTCATGGCATCCAGAATCTCCCTCTCTCCCGCATCTCTCGCTATGATTTTTCCATCCCTCACCACATCCACCCCAAGCAGTGTCTTTTCCACCCCCATCTCATCTGCTATGGCCTTAACGGTGCTTCCCGGGCCAAGAATGCATGTTCCCCTTTTGTACACCAGGGCCATGAATTCCGCCACCTCCCTTTTCGCATGCTCTTCCCCTGCAAACATCTTCTTTCCATTCTGAATGAAATGACGGAGAGAGGGCACGAGAGCGAAACCATGCAATTTTATTTTCAGCATGTCATTCCTGAACGCTTCCTCGTCAACATCCATTATCTCTCTTTCCATTAACTCTGTCTTTCCTTCAGCAAACTCCCTCACCACATGGGCGGCCTTCTCAGCATTCAAGGCAAAAACAGATGAATACATTTTCACTCCTGCAGGCACACCCAGTATGGGCACATCCTTTCCTACCGCACCATACACATCTCTGGCGGTGCCGTCTCCTCCCACGAACACTATCAGATCTGCGCCATGTTTCACAAAAGCCCTGCATGCTTTTATGGTGTCCTTCGCCGTTGTTTTTCCATTGACCTCATAAACAACCCTGCCATTTATGTAATCTCTGCCCATGGAGGAGGAGCAGGTGATTATCTCCATTTCCCTGCCAATAAATCCGCAGAATTTTTCCGCGATGACGGGGGAAGATGGCCTGCCACCTTTTTTTAGAACTGCATCCACATCATCGCTCCCCTTCAGGCCTATCCTTCCCCCCGCCCCGGCGACGGGGTTTACCAGCAGCCCTATCTTCATGATAAGTTCTTCATGGCTTCCCTTATCAGCTCCTCCGGATACTCGTAGTCCTGCAGAACGCCGTTGTTGTAGAGATTATAGGATGACAGATCAAAATGGCCGTGTCCGCTGTTGACAAAGCATATTACCTTCTCCTCCCCCGTTTCCCTGCATTTTATCGCCCCGTCCATGGCCGCCTTCAGACCATGTGCTGATTCGGGAGCAATAACAAAGCCCTCTGTTCTGGCAAAGATGGTGGCTGCCTTGAAAACCTCGTTTTGATGATAGGCCCTCGCCTCTATTATGCCGTCATCCACAAGTTTGCAGAGGGCAGGAGCGTCGCCATGGTAGCGAAGTCCGCCAGCATGAATGGCAGGTGGGATGAAATCATGGCCCAGGGTGTGCATTTTGAGCAGCGGCGTCTGCTTTGCGGTATCGCCGAAATCATATGTATATAGTCCCTTCGTCAGGGTAGGGCATGCCGTTGGCTCGGCAGCAATGAATTTTATCTCTTCCCCTCTCATCTTGTTCGGCACGAAAGGAAAAACGCCTCCTGAAAAATTGCTGCCTCCGCCAACGCACCCCGCTATTATATCAGGTTTAACATCGATTTTGCGAAACTGCTCCTTTATCTCAAGCCCTATTATGCTCTGATGAAGCACCACGTGATTCAGAACGGAGCCGAGGGAATACTTGGCCCTCTCATCCTTCACGGCATCCTCTATGGCCTCGCTTATGGCAATGCCCAGGCTTCCAGGCGTTGATGGCATCTCTTCCCTTATTTTCTTCCCGAATTCCGTTCTCTCACTGGGGCTTGCAACAACATCGGCCCCCCATGTCTGCATCAGAATGCGGCGATATGGCTTCTGCTCATAGCTGCATTTTACCATGTAAACGGTGCATTTCATATCAAACATTTTGGTGGCAAAAGCCAGGGCTGAGCCCCACTGCCCCGCCCCCGTCTCTGTTGTCAGCCTCTCCACACCCTCCATGGCATTATAGTATGCCTGAGCAACAGCAGTATTGGGCTTGTGGCTGCCCGGCGGGCTTACGCCCTCCCATTTGAAGAAGATTTTTGCGGGCGTTTTGAGATATTTTTCCAGATTTTCAGCCCTGTAGAGAGGGGTGGGCCTCCATATTCTGTATATCTCCATCACCTCTTCGGGAATGGGAATCCATCTCTCCCTGCTTCCCTCCTGCTTTATTATGGCGTCCGGGAATATTGGCTTCATGTCCTCCGGCTTTATCGGCTCCCTTGTTGCAGGGTGGAGGTGTGGAGGCAGAGCAACATCTGCCTGAATGTTGTACCATTTTTTTGGCATCTCGTTTTCGTCCAGCATTATTTTCCTGACCATGAGGTGAATTATGCACAGATATTTAAATTTTTGTATAATTTTGTTCGTTAATGTATAATTTTGTTCATTATCGCAAAGTTATTATCCTGAAAGCCCATAAAATATCATGTGGAAGAGGTTGCTGGCGGAGTTTTTTAAGGGGCAGCCGGCCCAGCAGAAAGTAGCTCAGACGATGCTTTCCTATGGTTTGAGGGTTAAAGACGGAAAAATACTCTGCGGAAAAATAGAGATATCCCTCTCGAAAATGGCGAGGGCCATAGGTGTGGACAGAAGAGCGGTGATGATGGCCATCGCCACCATTGAAAGCAAGGAGGAGCTCAGGAAGATATTCTCTCTTCTTCAGCCCACGTGCAGTTTTAAAGAACTCGCTCCGGAGATGGAGTGGGGCGTTGTGGAGATAATACCCAGCGATGCCTCCATGCCGGGCATACTGGCGGATGTCGCCACCATTCTGGCGAAAGAAGGCATAAGCATAAGGCAGGCGAACGTGGATGATTATGTCATAGCAGAGGAGCCACGCCTCTTCATAGTGACGGAGAAGTCGCTACCAACGGGCATAATAAAAAAATTGCAGAAGGCAAAGGGAGTGAAGGGAGTTACGGTGTATTAAAAATGACTGTCGGGATAAATGCCAAGCAACTCTTGCATATGGCACAAGATTTTTAAAGATTAAATGGATAATAGAGTAGTGAATATCGAGATGAAAATATTTCGCGAGAATTTTGGAAATAAAGGTTATGCGAAGAAAAATTTTGGATATCCTATGTTAGGCGAAACTAGTCGCAAATATAAGGAGGTATAATCATGGATATAAATGAACTCAGAAGAAAATTAGAGCAGATTAAAAATATGGGCTGGGTAGTCTCAAAGAGAAGAGGAAATACAGGAATTGGTTATACTTTAGAAACTCTCTTGGACATAAAAGAAAATAATTTAAAAGATCCTGATTTTGGGGATATTGAGTTAAAATCGCAAAGAAAAGAGGTTTCAAATAGAATTACCATGTTTACTTTTAATAGGGCGGTATGGAAAATACGACAAAAAGATTTAATAGAACAGTATGGGTATATAGATTCTACGGGAAGAAAAGCTTTATATTGCACAGTGAATACACGACCAAATCCCCAAGGTTTGTATTTAAAAGTTGAAGATGAAAAACTTAAACTCTACCATGTTGACGGTACATTAATCGCAGAGTGGGACATCAACGATTTGGTTGAGACATTCAAACAAAAAATGCCTGCCTTAGTTGTAGTT
>JAGGZK010000038.1 GCA_021162065.1 Thermoplasmata archaeon | reverse complement strand
TTGGAAGTTCATCAATATTTTGCAGGGTTATTTTGCTCACATCTATGCCCTTATATTTTTCCCTGTACATGGGAGTTTTCATGGCAAGTTTCAGAATTCTGCGGAACTGCTTTTCCCTGTATTCTTCCAGTTTCTCCCAGTCATATGTCCATATCCTGTTCACATCTGTGAGATAATACTTTGCCACTCTTGCAAGTGTAACCGGGTTGAGGAAAGGATTCATTCTATGGATGAATGAAAATCCTTTTTATATTTTTTGCCTAAAAAACTTTTTCAATTTCTAATGAAAAATCCTTATTCTTTATGGAATGGGTGAGCCATCCTAAGGAAATGCGGTCTGCAAAGGTGTAGTTGGTGATGTTCTCCGGCGTTATTCCTCCTGATACCTCCACCCTGATGTCAGGATTCATCTCTTTTATTTTTCTTGTGGCAATCTTTGCCTTTGCCGGGGACATGTTGTCCAGCATTATTATATCCGCCCCCTCCTCAGCTGCTATAACCGCATCCTCCATGCATTCCACCTCCACCTCAACCTCCCTTCCGAGCTTCCTTGCCTTTCTTATGGCCTCCCGTAGTGAAACGCATACCAGATGATTATCCTTTATGAGGATGCCGTCATAAAGCCCCATTCTGTGCGGATATCCGCCTCCTATCTCCACCGCCTTTTTCTCATATTTTCTGAATCCGGGGGTTGTTTTTCTCGTTGCGGCAATCTCGATATTGGGATTTTTCTTCCTGCACATTTCCACCAGTTCTCTGGTAAGAGTGGCTATTCCGCTCATTCTGCCGAGGAAATTGAGGGCCAGACGCTCTCCAGCAAGAATCCCCTTTATTTTGCCCCTTATCTCCATTACCTTTTCCCCTGCCTTAGCCTCCTCCCCGTCCTTCTTTATCATCTCCACCTCACAGCCCAGGCGGGAGAACACCTCTGCTGCCTCCTCCGCCCCCGCCAAGATGCAGTTGTCGTTGGAGAAGATGGATGCCATGCCCTCCTCATCCTTTATGATTGCCTCCGTGGTTATATCTCCCTTCTCGTTGAGGTCTTCCTTAAGATACAGGTCTATATAGTCCATCATCCCCTAATGCGAGAGACATTTATATACTTCATTCATCGGGTTGACATAGATTATTTATATTCTTAAACGTTATCTTCCTCAATGATTTCCATCGGCATCATAGGATGTGGCGCTATAGGAAGCGATGTGGCAAGGGAAGCGGATGGGATGGATGAAGTGGATGAGATATATCTTTATGATATAGTGGAGGAGAGGGGAAAAGCCCTGGCAGATGAACTGAAAAAGGCAAGGTTTGAAAGAGTGGAGGATTTCCTCAGCCGTGTCGATGTTGTCTTCGAGGCGGCATCCCAGCAGGCGGTGTACGAGTATGCTGAAAAAATTATTGAGGCAGGAAAGGACATGGTGATAATGACCATAGGCGCTCTTTTCGATGATGCCTTCAGGGAAAATCTTATAAAAAAGGCCAAGGAGAAAAAATGCAAAATTTACCTCCCCTCAGGAGCAGTGGCAGGCATTGATGGCGTGAAGGCAGCAAGCATCGGAGGACTGGATGAGGTTACCCTTGTGACAACCAAATCTCCAGAGGCGTTCGGAAAGCATTTTGATAAAAGAACCGTGCTGTTTGACGGAACAGCAAGGGAGGCTGTGAAGTTGTTCCCCCGCAATGTTAACGTCTCCGCCTGCCTTTCCCTGGCGGGGATGGGCTTCGACAGGACAAAGGTGAAGGTGGTGGCTGACCCGGTTATAAGATTCAACAGCCATAAGATACTTGCCCATGGTAAGTTTGGGAGGCTCAGGGCGGAGGTGGAGAATCTGCCCAATCCAAACAATCCCAGCACCAGTTATCTCGCATCTCTTTCCGCCATAGCCGTGTTGAGAAAGATAGTCAATCCTCTGCAGATAGGGATATGATGAAGAAGGCCATATATGTGGGGATAATATTCATAATACTCGCCTCAGGTGCATATGTGGCATACAAGCAGGTGGAGGCGCTCAACATGGCCAGATGTCTCGGCTGCCTCGCCATGGAGCCAAAGACGAAGGCATTTGAAGATTTCTGGGTGGAATATCCGTCCTTCTATACCAGAAGCGGCATACCCGAGCACCCTTCATGGCTTGTTAATGAAAGCAGGCAGCATGTCACAATGCTCTTCTTCTGGTTTGAAGGGTGCAGTGCATGCAAAAGCCAGTGGGAGAGAATGAAGAAATACGGGCTGGTGGAGGGAGGGGAGGCGGACGGAAAATTCACGGAAAACTTCAGCTATGCAAAATTAATCACCATAGACATCATAAACAGCCCTCAAAGGGATGCACTCAAAATATACCAGACAGAGGGAAGAATGGAGGCCCCCACCACCGTAATCATATTTGAGAAGAACGGCACAATTTACTGGTACGCCTTCTCGGGAGATGCCAACGGGGAGGGCGGAAGGCCGGATGTGGAAACGCTTGTAAAAATACTGGAAAGGGCTGAGGAGGAAAAAAATGGTGGTGTGCAACCTTAACTGTGCTTCCTGCCCGCTCGCCTATGCATGCATACCCATAACCATAGCGGGGGTAATCGCACTAAGAAAATACAGGGGAAGATTGCAGAAGAAACGGCTCGCATCCCAGATGACATTCCTTTTCATAACCAACACTGCCTTTCTTTTTGGAGCCACCGGCCTCATATATTCCTACTTTTACTGCTGGGAGAGCCCCTTCGCCCTTATGGCGTGTCCCATTGGCGTTTTAGAACATGCATTTGTGGACAAGGCATGGTATTTGCTTATATACCTTGCCGGCTCCATTGGCTTCACGAGCATAATATTCGGGCGAGCGGCATGTGGATGGGCATGCCCCATCGGCTTTCTGCAGGATTTGACGAGCAAGAGGAAAACGAAAAGTGAATGGGACAAAAAATTGAGGATACTGAAATACATAATTCTGGCAGCCATCCCTCCTGCTTCCTATGTAACGGGCCAGCTCGCCTACACCCTCATATGTCCCATTGGCGGATTAACAGCAACACTACCACATTTGCTGATGAACCCCCATGGCTATACCTTCACCTTCTTTTTCTTCCCGAAGATGATGGTGCTGGTTGGCTTCTTCATCCTCATCGTTCTTCTCTCCCGGGGATGGTGCAGGCATCTCTGCCCTGTAGGAGCGATGATGGCTCCCTTCAACAAGATAAGTTTACTCCAGCTGGAGTATTATGAGGACAAATGCCTGAAATGCTTTAAATGTGCAGATGTCTGCCCCATGCAGATAAATATGCCATACGACACCAAGACAGCGGAATGCATAAGGTGCGGGAAATGCGTTGATGTCTGCCCGACAGACGCCCTTGCTTTCAAATTCCAATGGCAGTGAGAAATTTTGAGTACGAGGATTTGATTCATGTGGTGAGAATAGCAGATGAGGCCCTGACAGAAAATTACACCATGGATTTTTTTCTATACCTCTGGCAGATTTCCTCCGATGGCTTCCTGGTGGCTGACGAAAACAACAGGGTTGTAGGCTTTATAATAGGAGTGATGACGGCAATGGATGAGTTGCGCATACTCATGCTGGCGGTGGAAAAGGATTACAGGAGAAGGGGCATAGGGAGCATGCTCCTGAAAAATCTTATGACGCGACACCCTCATGCGAGGCGTGTTTATCTGGAGGTGAAATGCAGCAATCATGAGGCCATAAAATTCTACAAGAGACATGGTTTTGTTATAAAGGAAAAGATAGAGGATTTTTACACCGACGGCTCTCCCGCCTATCTCATGGAACGTCTCCTTTTCTGATGTAGGAAAATGAGAAGCAATGAAAGGGTTATCATAACCACGGTAAAGGAAGGGGATTGCTTAACCGGCTTCCTCTCTATCTCGCTCACCGTTGTAAAATTTATGTGAAGGGGCTCTTCCATTTCTATGCCCCGTATATCTCTAACGCCTGCCGGGATGTAAAGGTGATAGGTGGTGTTGGCTTCAAGACCCATCTTTATGACGAGGGTGGAGGAATTCCAGGAGAGGGTGTAATTGCAGGGAGGGGAAAATGTTAGATTGTTCTCCACATCTTCTCTCATCATCTCATGGGAGAACTTTATCTCAAGCGTTGCCTGCAAACCCACATTAGTCGCCCCATCCTCAATGCTTGTGTAGACTATTTCCGGAGGCGTTACATAGACAACGAAGGAGTAATTTTCCCTCAGCGGATTCTCGTATGCATCTGTAAGATAGGTGGTGAGTGTTATCTCATACTCTCCTTCCTCATATTTCGCGAAATGAATTACAAGAAAAGTGTTGTTCTCCTCCCATGAGTATGTATAGGGCATCCATGGTTCAATCATAATTGCATTGTGGAGGAGGGTGTCCATGGGCTCGCTGAACTTTATTCTTATATCGTCCATCAGTTCATCATAATAGGGGGTGACGGACACTATTTCTGGAGGAGTGGTGTCTGGAAGGGATGTGGTGAAGGAGAAGGAGTAATCCGCCATTTCCTGATAGCTCACCCTTCTGGCATTCTTTATCGTAACCACATAGGTCGTCTCATACTGGAGATTCTGGGGATATATCATCACCTCATCATCGTTCTTCCACTGGAGTGTGTAGTAAACGGTGGGCTCTATAGATATTCCATCCTCCACCGATTTTTTATCCATTGGATGACTGAACTTTATCCTTATTACAACTTCGATGGGCACGTTTCTTTCATCATTTTCGGGGTAATGCTCCACCACATATGGAGAGGAGGTGTCCACCACAAATTTCCACTTTATTTCCGTTATCTGCCCCGCATTATCCTTGCCCCTGACCACGAACTCATAATCCCCATCTTCAAGTCCTGCATAGGTGGCATTCGTTTCATTTCCCCACTCATGCCATTCATCCTCATAGCCAGAGAGGCGGTATGAATATGTTACCTGCCCATTGTCATCGCTTCCCCTCCATTCAAAACTCACGTTTCTGTATCCCACAATCTCCGGGGGGGTGGATATAAATTTCAATGATGGTGGCAAATCTTCTGGAGGCACAGCGGCAACACATGCATCCACAAAATGTGCTTCGAAGGGATGCTGGTTGTTGGGAGGATCAGAATATCTGGTCTCTCCCTGACTGTTGAAGAGGACGGCTATCACCATTATGTTGTCCCTGCTCACCTCATATCCATGCTCCTTTCCATCCCACAAAATCTGGCGCTCCAGTTTTCCTTCAGCATTAATGGAAACATCTTCATTCATGGCATATCCCAGAAAGGCAAAATGATACCTGTTGCCCTCATAATCCTTCCACCTAGAAACAGGCTCCACAACATATAACCTCAGATTCCCTTCATAGGTGGCATCCTCGTTATTCTTCACATCCACCTCAATCTCTATAACACTATCTCCTTCCCATACAACCCTGAGATTGAGATTCACATTTTTCCTGCTCCTCTGCATGGCGCTCTCTATCGCATCCCGGAAGGCGGAAATATTCTTCTTCCCGAATATGAGTTCATAGCCACCGTCAAAAAAGGTTGTGGGATATCCGTAGACATTATACTCGCCTGCCCTATCCTCCGCCTCCGCCACCTTATCGGTCACCATGGCCACGTAATAGAATGAGTATTCGTGCGAGGAATAAATTTCATGCAGTATCTCGCCCACCGCAGGGCAGGCATGGCAGGTGGTGGATGTCATCTCCTCGGCGAAGATGGCCCCCCTTACCTCCGCCACCATGAAGAACAGGATGAGAAGAAAGACGGGGAGAAGAAGGTATCTTTTCATATCACCGTATCTTTTTTCCAGATTTAACCTTTATTAGCAGAACTGCCGCCATCGCTGCCATTGCTGCAAGCATCTCGAAACCGGGGGTGCTGCTGCTCTCTTTCTTGATTTCTATCTCCTTCTCCATGTAGATTTTGGCGCCATTTTCATCGATGAGAGTAACGTTGACATCTATTTTTCCCTCCTTCACATCACTTCCTGGAATTACAAATGTCCATACATCTCCGTTCTTCTCCATGTTGCCCGGGAAGCATGCTTCCCCTATGCAGTATTGATATCTCACCTGCGTTACATTGCCGGAAATTATAGCATATACAGTGATGTCATCTCCGGGCTGGGGGTTCTCTGGCTCCCAGTATATTTCCTCTATGGTTGCTGCTCCCGCAAAGGAGAAAAAGAAAAGAAAGAGGGTAAGGGCTGCCAGTGCCTTCATAATCTCACCTTATAGAGAGTTATTCCCTCCTTGTATTCGTTGTAGTTGGAGTCATAGCCCCTCACTATCAACTCTGTGAATCCCTCATCCCTTATTTCATCATCATCGTAATCCTGATTCCAGTTCCATTCAAAGGGAGGCGAGGTGTCCACATGCATTATCTCCCTTCCGCAGCCGCATGTCAGAGGCAAAAGAAATTCCACCCTTATTATGTCATCCTTCGTTTTCACCTCCACGTTTATGTCACCTATGACTATCTGGCCTATTAGGGGGAACACCTTTATTCCGAAGATGTAGATGCCGTGCCTTGGTTTGGTGAGCTTGAAATCGCTCAGAGGTAGCGAGAGTGGCATCTTGACTGAGAGGGTTGCTGGCTCACTTGTTGCACCATTCTCATCGGTGGCTGTCACCGTTATCACATATGTGCCGTCCTCACTCCATGCATGGGATGCCTGGGCACTCTCTCCAGAGTTAACGGTATCGGTGCAGAACTCATTTCCATCTCCCCAGTTAAAGCAGTAGAATATTTTGTCTCCATCAGGGTCCGTTGATGTCACTGTATAGGTGTATGTTTTTCCTGTTTCGCCACTTGTTGGGCCTGTTATTGTGGGCTTTTCTGGAGGATTGTT
>JAGGZK010000034.1 GCA_021162065.1 Thermoplasmata archaeon | reverse complement strand
GGAGCATGTTAAAAAATACATAGCAGAACTGAAGAAGGCAAAGATAGACAAAACGAGACGTGCCCCCATACTGCTGCCCGACTACCGCGAGAAAAAAGTGCTATCCCGCGAAATCGACATACTTTAATGCCATCAAAGAAGCGAAATCTCTCCTCTCTCTTTCAGATTTTTCATATCATTTATTTTAATCATTGCATCGGAGAGGGTGTAGAGTGTATCGCCAATATATAGAGCCCTTTTTATGAAGTGGGAATAATCCCAGCAGTTGGTGAAATTTTCCAGATGGGTTATTCTTCCTTTGAAAACGATGCCGTCTTTAAGATTTATTCTGTAAACATAGAGACCCTGGAAGACGAAATCGCCGTAAATTGATGCCGTATCGTTATACATCTCCTTTGTTTCGTTATCTATCAGATATAGGCTCACAGGTATGGCGAGCAATTCCTTTTCTTTGCTGAAAAGAAAAGCGTGATGGTCATGGAGGGAGTTACTGTCTGTGCCTCTGTCTCCTATTACCACTTTATCCATCTCTATGGGATTTTTAAACTCGCTAACATTGAACAGGGCAATCTTGAGACCTTGATACCAGGCAAAATTTTTGTTCTCTCCCGCCTCCACCGTCTCCTTTCCTATTCCTATGATATGATTTTCATCATAGGGGTGAAGATAATCAGAATAGCCCGGTATTTTTAACTCGCCCGCCACCTCCGGCACATAGGGATTGGAGAGGTTTATGGTGAAGAAGGGATCTGTCTCCCTGAAGGTCACGAGATATGCCTTTTCTCCCATAAAGCGTGCCGCATAAATCCTCTCACCTGGGGCTATTTTTTCCACCTTTCCCACGATATTCATATCCATACTGAGAACATATATGCCGCTGTATGAATTGCCAGCCCATGTGCTTCCAGTAGTGGTGGCGACCCTCAGAAAGCCGCTGTATTCGTCCATGGAAAATTGATTCAACACCCTTCCGGGAACTTCTCCCGTTGCCCTGTGATATATGCTGCCATTCTCTAAGGAAATGCGGTAGATGATGGTGCTTTCCCCGTAATATTGGGGATTCTCGTAGATGATGGGGGAGCCATATTTTTCACATGCCAGAAATATGTTATTTTTTGAAACGTAGAGGGAGGCGGTGTTTCCGGTAATAAAACTCTTTTTATCGATGGCTCCATTCTCCAGATTTATGGACACCACATTGGTGGCGCCATCCATGCCGTAGGGCATATCCACATAATATATGGAGGAAGGAGGGAATTTTTCTGTGTTGTTATCCACCCTTAATTGGGGAGGGTTGAGGGTGCCGTTTATGTACACGGGAAGGATGTAATATGCATCCTCCACGGCAATTACATAGATGTGCTCATCGATCATCCTTGCATCGAAATAATTCCCATCCATCTCCATCTCCTTCCATTGAATGGGATGCGATTTATTGCCAATATCATAAATTTTGATGAGGGTGGTGGGGGTGTAAGAATAATTGCCCGCCTTTCTGTATAGGCTGCAGAAAACAATAAGTTTGTTATCTCTCACAAAAATGTTTTCCGCATCGCCATCCAGTTTTATTTTGGAGAGAACACTGGTGTTTTCCGGCGGATAGGCATGGATGATATACACCACGTTATCGGAAAGGAAGTAGATGAACTCTCCATCCGTTTTCACAATATCTGGCTCATCCACTCCCTCCACCTGCACATTGGTCCGGGAGAAATCTGCGCTGCTTTTCATGGATGCACCTTCTGCCATTCCAGCATTTTCAACATCATAGTATACTCTGAAGATGGGCATGCGGGAATGTGCTTCCATGAATTCCTTCATCTCCTCATAGGAGCGAAAATGCTTTAGAGTATAATCTCCCCTTCCGGCGGAGGGAAGCAGGGCGAAGGTGGAGAGCAGAAGGGCAAAGATGATAATGGGTGCCACATATCCTTTCAACTTTTTCATGAATCTAATTCCTCCCGGCTTTATATAATGTGGAGAAATCGTTAACTGAAAGGGAAACATGCTTTCATTAATAGGAATATGGGAGAAAAGCAAAACACCATGCTGTTTGGCATTCCCTTCATTTGATAGTTGAAGAAATTGAAGTTGTGAAAATCCATGAAGCTGAAAGAATATATCATAGACGGCAGGAGAGCAAAATGTTCCGTCGGTCTGCTATTCATTCATTATCTGGCGGTCTGGAAAAATCCCAAAAAATATATTCTGCTGCCATTTCTTTATTGATGAGGGTCATTGTGGCAATTACAGGGGCATCTGGCGCCATATACGCCCTGCGCCTTATTGAGGAATTGAAGAAGAAAGAATGCGAGGTGCATGTGATATTGACGGAGTACGGAAAAAAAATCATGGAGCATGAGACGGATGTGGAGGAGGAAGAACTGGAAAATATGGTGGAAAGGGTGTATCACGAAAATGACATGGACAGCCCGCTGGCCAGCGGCTCTTTTTTTTATGATGCCATGGTGGTCGTTCCCTGCAGTTTAAGAACTCTGGGTGGAATTGCATCGGGTATTCCATCATCTCTGGTCATCAGGGCGTCCCTCTGCGCCCTGAAGGAGGAAAGGAAGCTTGTCCTTGTGCCGAGGGAAACGCCCCTCGATTTGATTTCCCTGGAGAACATGGTGAGGGTGAGGAGGGCTGGCGCCGTTGTGCTGCCCGCCATGCCTGCCTTCTATCATAAGCCAGGGGATATAAATGAACTCGTGAATTATGTGGTGGGGAAAATAATGGAACAGATAAAAATGCCCCATAATCTGTATAAGAGGTGGGAATAGAATGGGCACTCCATATGGATTGAATCTGGAAGAGGGAGAAAAGATACTCTGGATGGGAAAGAGGAGCATAAGAAGTTTATGGCTGCCTTTTGTAGCAGGGATAATTTTTATTCTCATGGCCACATTTATGACAGGAATATCTCTTCTTCTCACTTCCTTACTTGGAGTTCTTTTTATTCTCTATGGCATCTCGAGGTGGCTCAGGGTGGACTATGTGATAACCAGTGAGAGGGCCCTAAAGATAACCCGCCATTATGCATTCATCTATCTTTTAAAATACGATGTGGAGGAGATAAGAAGGGAAAGGATAAGAAGCTTCTATTCCTTAGAGAAGGGCATACCGGGGATAAAATACTGGAATCTTATAATCGAAAACGGGGGGAAAATTGTTTTTACGGGGCTGGGGGATACGGAGGAAGTCAAAAAAATACTATCTAAGGGTGAGGACTAATCCTCTCCAAATATTCTCTCCATCATCCAGTCCGCTCTGAAGGGAATCTGGTCATCATAATCCTGCCCCACGCCTATGAAATATAGTGGCTTTTTTATGGCATATGCTATGGAAAGGGCCGCCCCTCCCTTTGCATCCGTATCCACCTTTGTGAGTATCACGCCATCTATTCCCACCACCTCGTTGAACCGGCGCGCCTGCTCTATGGCATCGTTGCCAGTTAATGCATCTCCAACAAATATTATCATATCCGGATTGGCAACCCTCTTTATTTTTCTCATCTCCTCCATGAGATTTATGTTGGTCTGCATCCTGCCGGCAGTATCGATGAGTACAAAATCTTTATGTCTTGCTTTGGCGTGCTCTATGGCATCATATGCGACGGCAGCGGGGTCAGCGCCAAAATCATGCTTTATCAATTTTATATCGAGATTTTTCGCATGCCTTTCCAGCTGCTCTATGGCCCCTGCCCTGAAGGTGTCGCCGGCGGCAATTACACAACTGTAACCCTTTTTCTTCAGCATGTGGGCGAGTTTTGCTATGGCCGTCGTCTTTCCTGAGCCATTCACGCCAACGAACATTATAACATAGGGTTTTTCCGCCTTTTCCACCTGTGAAAAGAAATCTCCCTCGCTTTGCTTCAGAATATTGCTTATCGCCTCCTTAAGGGCCCTCTCCACCGCCTCCTTTGCCTCCTTTCTGGACATCCCGAGAAGATTCTTCTTCACCTCTCTCTTTATTTCCTCCACAACTTCGAGAGCCACATCCGATTCCAGAAGAGCCATTTCCAGCTGCCAGAGAAGTTCATCGAGTTTTTTCTCCCCTATGCCCAGCACACCCTTTTTCTCCTTAACCTCGCTCTCTGCCTCCTTCTCTATGGCCTCCTCCGTCTCCCTAATCTTCCTTCTCAGAAACCGGAACATCTCTCTCCCTTAAACCGGATGCAATGTCATCCATCTTCTGCCTTATTTCCTCCACCGTTGCAATGAGTTTCTCCTGGCTCTTTTTCAGCTCCTCCATTCTCCTGTTGATGGTCTCCATGGCCGCATTCAAGGATTTTTCCACAAAGACTCCTCCGCCCACGTTCACCAGCACCTTTTCCCGGTCCTTCAACTCTCCATAGGCGAAGGCATTGCCTCCGATGGGCACCAGAATTTCGCTGGAAGATGAGTTTATTATCTCCTGCATGGTTTCTATGCTTCTGGTGTACTCCTGCATGAGTTTATCCAGAAAGTCCAGTTCGCCATATATCTCCTCCACCTGTTCCTGGTATCTCTGAAGAAGATATATGTTCCTGCTTATTTCCTCCTCACTCATTTTCTCTCTCCAGTATGTACTTTATAACGGCGTCCTCTATTTCATCCTTTTGCAGCTCCTTCACTTCCTCTATTTTAATCATCCTTCTCTTTACCTTGTGTCTGCTTCCCATTATGGAAAGCAACCTCTCCTTTGCCTCCTCCTCGTTATTCCCTATAACCTCCTTTGCAAAGGGCTGCCACACATCCTTCATCAGAAAACTTCCCTTTATTCTATATGCCTTCATTTCAATCACCTATCAAACCCAGAGCATCCTCTATTCTATTCAACTCTATACCCGTGGTCTCTCCTCCTGTTATCGCCCCTCTCTCATTTGCCACCACTCCTGCTCCAACATAGGGCATCCCGTGGTTGACAGTTCCTATGCTCACTTCCACATCCAGCACCTCCTCCATCAACTTTTTTTCCTCCTCTTCCACCTTGGGATGGCATAGCACCCCTTTGTTGGTGGCCACCGCCGCCATCCCCACCGTGGCAATTCCTGCTATTGTTGCCTTCCTTGCTCTCACATCCATTGTTTTCTCTATCTCCTTCACTGTTTCATCCCTCAGCATTGGGTGGACAATGGCTCCGTAGTCGTTGGCCAGTATGTTGTTCCCCGCTGCATTGAATTTATCCTGTATTATTAAAATCTCCCCTTTAAAGTTTTCCTCAATCCTTTTCATCTCCTCCTCTTCCACCAGATCCGCAACCACCATTCCGCTGGAGTTCATGGTCATCAGAGAGCCGATGATGCTGCTCCCGCCAATGGTGATTTCAGCCACCTTTATTTCGAGAGCATCCTCAATAACCCTTATCTCCTTTTTCTCAAGGAAGGGATGGACAAAAGCAATGTTGTTATTCGCCCTGCAGTATACACCGAGATGCGGATTACCGTTGAAATCTACTCTTTTCAGCATGGTAGCACTATTCTTCCTTTGCTACCTCTTCCTTTTTCTCCTCAGGAGCGGCTTCCTCATCTGTTTCCGCTTCAGCTATCTCAGGCGCCTCAGGTGCTTCTTCTGCCTCTTTTACCTCTTCCGGCTCTTCCTCTACCCTTTCCTCCTTCACTTCCTCTGCTTCCTCTACCTCCTCGCCTTTTTCTGTTGCCGTTTCCTCAGAAACCTTCTCCTCGGGAATTTCCTCTTCCTTTTCGGGAGTTATCTCCTCTTCCACCTTCTCCTCGGGAATCTCTTCATCCTCCGCCTTCTCTTCCACCTTTTCCTCAACCTCTTCCTTTTCCTTCTTCTCTTCAGGTGGAATCTCCTCTTTCTTCTTACTCTTCTTTTTCTCCTCTTCCTCTATTTTTACCTCTGCCTCGGGGGTGTAGGCCCACACCACATCCTCTATTTTTACAGCCTTGACTCTCACACGTGTGGGAATCTTTTTGATGCCCCTTGCCCACACAAGTTCGTTTATGCTGCTGTCTATTTTTACCTCTTCCACCTTCATGTGTCTTGCGAGAAATTCCTTTATCTCCTTAATCGCCCTCTTTGCCCTCTTTGTTCGGGGCACCGATTTTGCCTTTATAAGCGGGATGGTGTAAAATCTCTCATCCATATCTTCACCTCTTCAAATTGCTCCTTCTCCAGTGCCTTCTCTTGGGATGCTGCATAAAGCGGCGATTGGTGCGCATTATTATCCATGCGGGCACTCTTCTGTTGCTCTTCATTGCCTTCAACAACCTTTTCTTTCTTGCCACATGCTTATTTCTCGCCATTTTAAATCCTCCTTATATTTATATCCCTCTTTTCGGGTAGCAGATTCTTTATCAGCACCTTGAATGCCTCATCCGTGAGCTTTGTTCTTATTCTACCCATCTGATACAACCTTATCAGTTGATTCTCAATATATTCCGCCTCCTCCGGCTTTGCCATCCTTATCCTCTCAAGCCTTCCCCTCGCTTCCGCATCAAGCAGCTGGCGGAGGAGCGCCTTTTTCTGTGCCTCTATTATTTCCCTTTCCGCCTGTGCCTGCTGCTCTTCTTCCATCTGCCTCTGCATCTGCTCCATCATCCTTCTCTTTATCTCCTCCGCTTCATCCATATATTTTCACTCCTCAATTTTATATAAAGTTTCCTATTTCATCGGCCACTTCCTTCGCCGTGTTGTCCACCAGCGACTGGCCTTTTGGTGAAATCCTTCTCCCTTTCTTCTCGTCCTTCTCCACGAGCCCCGCTTCCTCCAGTTGCTGAAGGGCCTTCCTTATTATTGAACCGCTTCCCTTCACATGTTTGTAGGGTTTGTTTCTTCTGTCCCTCTTTCCTCCAAACAGTCCTCTCAACCTGGAGACGCCGATGGGACCGCGCATGTAGACCTTTCTCAGCACTGCTGCCGTCCTCACGAACCACCAGTCAGGATCCTCTGGAGGCCTCTCCCTGTGGGCTCCTGTCTTTACCCATTTACTCCATTCGGGAGGCTGCAATTTGAATTCATTCTTCAACTTGTCTGCCAACTTTCTGATGAGCGGCTCAGCTGGCACATCATAGGCGGTAGTCATCGCAACCCAATACAGAAGGCATATATAAAAATAATTCTCAAAATAGTACTTCCGAAAGTAGGATGAATATGCCATTGTATTCCTCACCGCTTCCCAATATTATGACAACTTCATTAATAAAATTCAATGGATAATGTTCAATTACAACAAAATCAAAGTCACTTCCACAAATTTTTATGATAAATCGAATCTACTCCAAACTAAAAGAAAAATGAATGAAAGCTTGCGAAAAATCATGCTATAATCCTACTTTTTGGAATATTGTTGCAAATAACTTTGAAGTTATAACATGATATGATGGTTTTATTCCAAACAAAATAATGCATATCATAATATCGAGCAAAATCCACAAATTATACATTAAAACTGAGAATAGAAAATAAAACAATCTTATAAGATAGTTCTTTGATGTTGTTTTGGGACGAAAAGAATGCTTCTTTACTCTGTAACTTGTCTCAATCCCCCATCTCTTGCTATATTGCTTGAAAACTTTTTCTGCCAAATCAACATCATTTTCATCCCAGTCCTCATTGCTTGCAAATGCATATTTCTTGCCATCATCTTCCACAATTAAAACATTTATTGGAACATCTCCTATTCTAAAATCCTTGATTACAGATGGAGCTGGAGACACTTTCATTATGTTTATTATTGTTGAATACGATATACATGGCATCAAAAATCTTACATGGAGCCTGTTGAATACTTTCACACATTCTGTAGTAAAAAATCCTCTGTCTGCATACACCTTTCTTATCCTTATCTTATTTTTTGTATATTCTAACAGCTTGGACAGGATTACTTCTTTTCTGTCGAATGGGCCAACTGGCAATGCCAACAATGTGAATCTTCTGTCAGCCTCAACAATATTTACAGTTGCAAATCTATAGCATTTATCTGTTCCATCCTTCGGTTTTGTTCCAATAACCATCGGAGCTGTTTTGTCACCATAAAACAGCCAATCCGTGAAATCTATAGCAATGTCATATTTTCGGTAAGGATTGAAAAGATTTTGTTGTTTCGCCAATTCCCATAGCTTCTCATACAATATGAAAAACATTCTTTGCAATTCTTTTATGTCATCATATTTCTTCAAATGATATAGCAAGGTATCAGCATTTGGAACAAACTTCCTAAACTCTTTCAATGTTTTTGAACCATTTTCTGCAAAATCTTGTGTTAACGCCATATGGATTAACAAATCAAGGAAATCATTTTTCTTGTAGGTTGCGTTTCTTCCAATGTTTAATTCCAAGAATGGGGCTATTTTCTTTTTGAGCAACTTTGCCAGCTCTTTGGATTTTTTATTCTTTTTATGATGGATTGTGCTTTTAGCTATTTTCTTCTTCGGCTTTTCTATTACGGGTTCAACATCCAAATCTACGGAAAACTTGTCAGCAACTTCTACAATTTTCTTTGCTGTATAGTCGATCATGGATTT
>JAGGZK010000008.1 GCA_021162065.1 Thermoplasmata archaeon | reverse complement strand
TTATTGTTAAGGTTAATCTTTATCCCATAAGATATGTGGCAGGTGATGTTCTTTATGCCGAGAATTTTGATGTTGATGTTGATTATACTCCACCTTCAAAACCCATGTTCAATGTGGACACCTATGATTTGCTCATCATCGCCCCGGATGATTGGATGGTGGACCTGCAGCCATTGAAGGAGCATAAGGAGAGCCATGGCATAAAAACCATGATTGTAGGGCTTGATGAGATATATAATGGCAAGTATTTTGCCGTTGAGGGAAGGGATGATGCGGAGAAGTTGAAATATTTCATTAAAGATGCCATAGAGAACTGGGGAATAAAATATGTTCTTCTTGTTGGTGGGAGAAAGCCCGGCATGAAGGAACAATGGCTCATGCCGGTGAGGTATGCAAACGTTTACTGGGCAGATGAAAACAAATATGTGAGCGACTTGTATTTTGCCGACATATATGACGCCAATTACTCCTTTTCCTCATGGGACACCGATGGCAATGATGTCTTCTCCCAGTGGAGGAGTTTTGGAGAAATGCTTGATAAGGTTGATCTCTACCCTGATGTTTATCTCGGAAGATGGGCCTGCAGAAATGAGTGGGAGGTTAAAACAATGATTGAAAAGACCATCGAATATGAGAACAGTCACACAAGCAAAAGGATAGTGCTTTCCGGAGGCGACAACTTCGAAATGGAAGGGATAGAGGGAGAGATAGTATGCGACAAGACCATGGAGTATCTGCCGGATTATGGGGCATACAAGATTTATGCCAGCCAGATGGATGTGACAACAAAGGCCATAAAGGAGGGCATAAATGAGGGGGCAACCTTCCTTCACGTCCATGGTCATGGAAGCCCCATATACTGGAGTACCCACAAACCAGATGGCTTTGACAAATGGGAGCAGGGAATGGGAGTGTGGGATTATCCGTTTTTCTTCAATAAGGAGTATCCCATAGCGCTCTTTGGCGGCTGCCACACCGCCATGTTTAATGTTAGCATAACAGTTCACCCATGGACGGGCGGCATTCCTGCTCCAGAGGGGCTGAGCTGGTGGTTTGCCCGCAAGTATAACGGAGGTGGCATCGCCTCCATGGGATACACATGCTTCCCCGTCGCCACGCCGGGGAATGAGGGTGATCTGGATGGAGACGGCATAGATGAGCCGGATTGCGTTGAATCTGGCTATGGATACATGCAACTCGGCTTTTTCTATGCATATGGCATGGAAGGGAAGCAGCATCTGGGAGAGTGCTGGGAGAGCACGGTGGCGAGATACATAGAGCATTTTGGCTTTCCTTATGAGAGATGGCACCTTCACACCATACAGGGCTTTGTTTTGCTCGGCGATCCCTCTCTGAAAATAGGAGGATATGGGAGTTAGCGAGAAATGAGCATATACGAAAGAGAGCTGAGGGAAATACTTGGGGGCAATAAAGAAGTTATAGAAAGAGTCTGCAAAAGTTTGAGCGAAGAGGAGAGGGAAAAATACCATCGCATTCTCCATCGCCCATTCATTACAATACGTGCCGCCGGCTCCTTAGGCATAGCAGACATAGTGGCAATAAGAGGCGACATATCCTTCATAGTGGAAATAAAGGTGAGAAAGGAGGAGGAGATTCTCTTCAGCCATGAGGGGGGAAGAATGCAGCGCAAGGCGGAGGAGATGAGGGAGAGATGCAGCGCTTCCGGGGTGCTTCCAATTTTTGCATATCGCCTTAAGGGAAAGAGAGGAGATGCCTGGCGCATATTTACTTTGGAAATGAATAATGTGGAGGGCGTGGGAAGAAAACTGCACCGCATCATCCCAAAACTGGAGAAAAGCAGGGGAGGAAATTATATAATGAGGTGGGAAAGGGGAATGAAACTGGCGGATTTTATAGCCCTTATAGCGTGATAAAATGAAGAGCTGGAAGGAGAAGTTGTATGGGAGCAAGGATTTGCCCCGCATTGTGGAAGTGCCGGAGAAGATGAGGAAGAGACTTGGCGAGGGGAAAATGGTCATACCCTCTCCTCTTGAAGTGAAGGAAATAATGGACTCTGTTCCAGAAAAGCGAGTTGTCACAATAAACGTCATAAGAAAGGTGCTGGCTGAAAAACATAACGTGGAAACGGCATGCCCCATAACAACCGGCATCTTCGCCTGGATCGTGGCGAACGCGGCGGAGGAAATGAAGGAGGCAACGCCATACTGGAGAACTCTGAAGGGCAGAGGAGAGTTAAATGAAAAATATCCCGGAGGAGTGGAGAGGCAGAAAGAGATGCTGGAAAAGGAGGGGCATAAAATTGTAAAGAAGGGAAAAAAGTTTGTGGTGGAGAATTACGAAGAATACCTTTATTCTCCCTGATTAATCCAGTTCCATTTCCATGAGTTTTCCTCTTTTCACCCTCCTTATTTTCATCCCATCAGGAATATACAGCACCATCTCATTCACCACCTTTACTTTGCCCTCGAGCAGATGGCCTCCTCTCAGCATGTGGTCGCTGCATGCAAGGGCGGCATGGGCGTGTATCACGTAGCCTTCATCACCCTTTCCTATGTTTCCCTGCAATGAGACAAGTTCCGCCGGCTCCTCCAGTTTTTCCGTGATATACTCCTTGCCATTGAAGTAGCCTATGACGGCATCTTCCAGCATGCCTATGCCATTCATTATTATTGCCGCCTCTGCCTTTATCTCTTCCATTAGGGCCTTCAGATTCCCCATTATCTCCCCTTCCGTAAATTTTGCCACGACAACATTTCCCTCTCTTGTGAACATGGACTATGAATTAAAAACAGGGATAAAAAGGTTCAGATGAGGTCGGGAAAATAAGGAAAATTTATAACAGAGATAGGATATTTTGTTGTGAACAAAGAGGAAATGAGAAGAAAAGAAAGGACGGCAGAGAAAAAATTTAAAGAATGGCTTGATAGACATGATATACCTTACTGGTATATCCAGCAGGACGTTGGCACATTCTCCAAAGCATTAAAAAAGTATATGTCGAAAAGACCTGATTTCATGATTCTTGTTCCTCATGTGGGATTCATATTAACAGATGTGGAATTTAAAAAACCTGCAGAAAAATATGATGTTTTTCAGATAGATGAGGAGGAAGCAAAGCAATATTGCAATCTCCAGAATTATTTTAATCTTCAGGTATGGTATGTTTTTTCCCATGATGGAATCCATTTCAAAACATGGTACTGGTTACCTGTATCAAAGGTGCTTGAGATAGGAAAATCCTATAAGAATAAGAAAAGTGGAGAAGTTTATAGGGCTGTCTCTATTGAGAAATTCATTACTGTTTCCATAACAGATAATCTTGGAAGAATATTTTCCCAAACAGCAAAATTTTTCAGAGAGTAAATGAATCTTTAATATTATTCTTCCCACAATATTTTTAAAACTCTCCATCTTTCATATCGGGGGATAAAAATTCTGGAGTTTGTGGACGAGGTGATTCCATATATAAGCGGCATGTGGACACTCCCATGGATAGTGGTGGGTTTTTTTGTCACCCTCGCCCTCTCATCAATCTTTGGAGAGGAGAAAATAAACAGAATAATGAAGAAGGCAGGGCTTGTCATACTCTTCATTTTCATTCCAATACTCGTATTCAAACTCTTCCTGAATACAAACTTTGGAGAGGAGGAGATGGATTTTGTTATCCTCTCCCTTGCCGTAATGGCCTTTCTTTACCTTATTGCCTATCTATACGCCAGAAAGAGGATAAAGGTATGCAGAGATGATGGGGAGAGGACAACGTTTATGAAGACCATAATAGTGAATCAGGGGAGGAGTGCCGCCTTTGTGGGAGGCGCCATGCTTGCCATAGAGAAGTGGGCTGTTTATGCGGCCATTTACATTACCCTGCTGGGCATCTTTCTTTTTGCCCTGGTTCCCTATATCCTATCCGTCATTCACCAGAGGGAAGTAAGGAGCGGTAAAAAGGAGCACAGCCCCCTGCCCCTCTATCTCAGAATATATCCCTGGTATCTCATCGTTTTTCCCATAAGCGCAGTAATCATTCACATGCAAACCGGTATCACAACGGCCTCCTTTGAATGGGGGAAACTTCTCAATCTTCTGGCGGCCGTCACCATACCCGCTGCCCTCTATTATGTGGGGGCTGGCATAAAGGTCAGGGATTTGAAAAAGGAGGCCGTAAAGGAGCTCTTCTATGGAAAGGAGCACAGAGAGGCGAGATGGGTGAGGGAGATTCTTCTGCTTACCATAATAGTAACGCCCCTTGTCATCGCCCTTCTTTTTGGCTCCCTTCTATTTCTCCATATCATCCCTTCAGAATGGTTCGCTGTCCTTATCCTAAATGCCGTTCTCCCCATAACAAGCACCAACATGTTTCTGATACCCTATGGCATAGATGGCAAGGTTACTGCCTTAGCGGTGACATGGTCCACCATAATCTCCATTCCCCTCTTTGTTGTTCTTCTGAATCTCCTCTCCTATCTTCTCTGACTACTCCTCCACCACCCTCTTTGCCTTTCCCTCGCTTCTGGGTAATGTGCCGGGCTTCACAATCTCCACGGGAACATGTAAATTGAGTATGGCGTAAATCTCCTCCTCTACCTTCTCCGCCAGCGAGTCCAGGTTCCCCTCTTTATATCTCTCCTCAGTTGGTTCTACCCTAACCATTAGAGTTGTCATATCTCCCTTCTTCTTTTTCACTATCTGATAGTTCTCGCTCACCCCTTCAACCCGCATCATCGCCTCCTCTATCTGAGATGGAAATACAATGACGCCCTTCACCTTCATCATGTCGTCGCTTCTTCCCTTTATGCGCGTTTGCATGGGCAAAGTTCTCCCGCACTCGCACGGCTCCTCCATGTAGCCCGCTATATCCCTGGTCCTGAACCTTATGGCGGGAAATGCCTCCTTGGTGAGGGTTGTGAAGACCAGCTCACCCTCCTCTCCTGCCTCCAATCTCTCTCCCGTCTTGGGATCTATTATCTCCGCCAGAAAATGGTCGGCATTGATGTGAAGATGCTTCTCCTCGCATTCTGTTACAACGCCAGGTCCTATTATCTCCGTAAGCCCGTAATGCTCGTGGGCAACGATACCCCACCTCTCCTCTATCTTTTTCCTCATCTCGTCGCTCCATGCCTCCGCCCCAAAAAGACCGAGACGAAGTTTGAAATCCTTCTTCAAATCGTATCCCATCTCCTCTGCCACCTCCGCAATGTAGAGGGAATAGGAGGGCGTCGCCGCCAGGGCTGTGGTTCCAAAGTCCCTCATTATGTTTATCTGCCTTTTTGTGTTGCCGGAGCTGGTGGGAATAACGGTGGCCCCTATCTTCTGCGCCCCCTTTTCAAAGCCATGGGCTCCTGTGAACAGGCCGTAGCCATATGCATTCTGCAGAACATCGCTCTTTCTCAGCCCATTGGCCCACAGGGAGCGGGCCATGACATCGGCCCACACCTCCAGATCATTCTTTGTGTATGTTCCCACAACCGGCTTTCCCGTGGTGCCAGAGGATGCGTGTATCTCAACCACATCATCCATCTCCACGCACAGCATGCCAAAGGGGTAGTAATGCCTCAACTCATCTTTTGTGAGGAAAGGTATTTTCGCTATATCGTCCAGCGTTTTTATGTCATCCGGCTTTATTCCCGCTTCCCTGAATTTTTTGTGGTACGCCTCGTTTTTTTCATATGCCATTTTCACAACTTTTTTCAACCTTTTCAACTGCAACTCCTTTAAATCCTCAATAGGCATGGTCTCTATTTTTTCATCCCAGAATTTCATGATGATAAACTGGCGGCAATATAAAAATTTTAAAGCATAAATGCATTATACCTGCATGAAGTTTAAATATACAGGGAAGGACTACATGAACTTTGTTCAGCAGCCATTGAGTGGCTCGAGTTTTTCAAACTTCATGAAACTTCTCGTCCAGAATCGCTTTCGTGTATCTCCTCCTCTAATACCAAGGGCAATGTATGTGGCAATTATGACGGCTATGCTTTCCCCTTTTCGATGGTATGATGCAATGAAATTCAACAAAAAGCTGGAGGAGGTGAAAATCCCTCAGATAATATTTATAGTGGGGCATTTCAGAAGCGGAACCACATTTCTGCATTATCTGATGGGGCAGGACAGGAATCTGGCCTACGTCTCCACCCTCGAAACCATGGCTCCCGAGGTCTTTCTTGGAAGTGAAAGGCTATTTGGAGAGATGGTGAAGAAGAGGTTGCCGGATAAGAGGCCCATGGATGATCTGGAAATGCGTGCTGGATTGCCATACGAGGAGGAATACGCCCTTGCCAACATGTGCACCCAATCCTTCTATCATGCGTGGTACTTTCCCCGGAAATGGGATTACTATTTCAGAAAGTATGTTCTTTTCGATGGCATAGGTGAAAAGGAGAAGAACAAATGGAGAAATGCCTACATAAGATTGCTTAAAAAGATTGCCTACAAGCATGATGGGAAAAGCATTTTACTCAAAAGCCCCGTCAACACGGGCAGAATAAAGGAGTTGCTTGAGATATTCCCGGATGCCAAATTCCTTCACATATATCGCAACCCCTACCGCGTATACCTCTCCACATGGAAACTTTACAGGAAAATACTCCCCATATTCTCCTTCCAGCACATAGACATGGAAGAACTGGACAGGAACATCATCACATTCTACAGGGAAACCTATAAGAAATATTTGAAGGAAAGGCATCTGATACCGGATGGCAACCTGGTGGAGATAAGTTACGAAACCTTCTATACAGATCCGATGTATAATCTGGAGGTAATATATGATGAACTGGGCATAGACGGCTTCAAGGATTCGGAGCCATATTTCAGAAAATTTGTGGAGAAATACAGAAACTACACCCCCGACAAATACACCATAGACGAGGCAACAAGGGAGAAGGTATATGAGGAATGGAAATTCGCCTTCGATGCCTTCGGATATGATGAAATGGCGGTTGTGAAATGAGGGGCAAATAGGAATAAATAAATATCAAATCCATCTTTATTCCAATGCTGGATGTGGTGAGAAAATTCCCCGAGCAGGCCAGGGAAGCCCTTGAAATGGATTTTGAGTTTGACATTGATTTCAGTAGGATAAGGAGGGTGATGGTGGCGGGCATGGGCGGCTCCGCCATATCAGCAGACATCCTCTCCCATTTTTCTAAAATTCCATTCCATGTGGTGAGGGATTATGCACCACCTCCATTTCTGGATGAGAAGACGCTCTTCATCGCCGTGAGCTATAGCGGCAATACGGAGGAAACGCTTTCGTGCTTTTCACTGGCTAAGGAAAAATGCCCGCATGTGGCCATAACAACAGGGGGTAAACTGGGAGAGATGGCGGAAAATGTCATAAAGATTCCCTCCGGCTTCCAGCCCAGAGCGGCCATAGCATACCTCCTCTTCCCCATGGCAAAGTTGCTGTCCCGGGCCTCCATAATCGATGTTGATTTGGAGAACGCGATATACATCCTGGAGAGTGAAAGGGAAAAAATGGAGGAGACGGCAAGGATGGTGGCGAATGAGATGACGGGGATTCCGCTCATATATGGCTATGGAGTCATGCAAAGCATAGCAAGAAGATGGAGGCAGCAGTTCAATGAGAATGCAAAGATGCATGCCTTCGATTTTATGCTCCCGGAATGCAATCATAATGAATTAGAGGCATGGGAAGGAAGCCGGGAGAAGATGACCTGCATATTTCTGAGGGAGAGAGAGGAGGGAGAGAGGATAAAAACGAGGTTTGATTTCATGAGGGAGGAATACAAGAAGAGGGCGAAGGTCATCGAGATATATGCTGCAGGAAAGGACTCCTTCTCAAGGGCCATGTATCACATGCATGTTGGCGATCTGGCCAGCATATATATGGCGGAAAGGCGTGGAGTGGAGGCTGAGCCGGTAAACCTGATAATGAAACTAAAGGAAACTCTTTCTCAGCACTCAAGATCTTCATCATAGGGCAATGCCCTCAGAAAGGGTTCGGTCATCACATTTATGGAAGCAAAAGGATTATTTAAACATTGAGAATTCCCTCAAAAATATTTTATAAATATAGCATATATTGTAATATGAAAGGCAAAATCTTTTCCATCGCCATCGCATCTCTCCTCCTGATGCCTTTCATATCAGTTGCTTCAAATGAGAGCAGCAATAACACATCCTTTGCCGTCGACACCTCCGGCTACGGCTACTCCTTCCCTCCGGGCCTTGTCTTTGTCATAGGGCCGCAGATAATAACGTGGTCCTACGAAGATGGAGTGACAAGATCCATAACCCCCTCCTTTTATGTAAACGGCTCCCAGATGGGCGTGGCGATTGCCTTCTTCGGCGTATGGAGGGCGCCCGGCCTGCTGAATCAGCCGGGAAACATAACAGGAATGCTGGTGGGAATCGTATTCATAATGCAGAAGTGACTATCTCTCCTTTCCCCTCACACTTCTCCTCAGCTTCCTCAAAAATGTGGGAAGGCTTTCCATATCCTTCACCATGCTGTTGGCGGCAAAGATGATGCGAAAATCCATTATGCACTTTGTTCTCCCCCTGAGGTTGTCCTCTATGCGATGATACAGACTCCATCCCTTCCTGTCCCAGTCGGTGAGCACTATGACTTCCCTATACCTTAAAGCAATGTCGTCGCAGAACTCCGCCACGCTTTTCCCGCAGTGAAGCATGAGTATCTCTCCCTCCATATCCAGGGAACGGAGGGCCGCCACGTCCTTCTCGCCTTCCACTATTATAGGCGTGGTTCTGTTTTTTTCCCTTAACTCATCGATTGCTTTCTCGAGTTTTTCCAGCGCCGCCCTGCTATCCATTTTTCAATAAACTCAATGCTTCCTCCTTTTTCTTTTTTACCCTTACCCCCTTCTCCCTGGATTTTTTTCCGTAGACAATTTCCACATCATCCTGCCCTACATGAAAAAAGGATGCCACCATTTCGATAATTTTTCTGTTTGCCCTTCCCTTCACCGGCTCCTCGTTTATCTCAATCTCCACCCTTTTACGCCACTCGTCATATCCGGCGGGGAAGATGTTGCTCTTCCCCAGCCTCACCTTGATATGGATTATGCATCCTTCGTTGCTCTCCTCTACAGCATCATCCATTTATGGTATCTTTATGAAGCCCTGTTTCATCATCATCTGGGCCGATTCCCTTGCATTTCTTATGATTTCCTCAGCCATCTCATAAATCTCCTGTCTGCTCAGCTTCCTCCTTGCCACTCCCTGCTCTATGGCCTTCATCGCCACCTCTGTTGCCTCATGTGGAAAGACTTCCCAATCGTCCATGGTTGGAACTATATAGTCCTCCCTCAGCCCCTTCTGCTCCGCCACCTCTGCTATGGCATAGGCAGCTGCTATATGCATCTCGTCCGTTATCGTCTTCGCCCTCACGTCAAGTGTTCCGCGGAAAATTCCGGGGAAGCCCAGGCTGTTGTTCACCTGATTGGGAAAATCGCTCCTGCCGGTGCCAAATACTCTTATCCCCGCTTCCTTCGCCTCCCAGGGCCATATCTCCGGTATTGGATTTGCCTCCGCAAACATGATGGCGTCGTCATTCATCTCTGCCACCCATTCCTTCTTTATTGTTCCTGGCCCTGGCTTGGAGGCGGCTATGCATACATCCGTGCCTTTTATTGCCTCCGCCGTCCCTCCTATTCTCCCTTCCCCATTGGTGGTCATGGCAATCTCATATTTATAGGGGTTGCTTTCCTTGAGTTTTTCAATATCCTCCCTGTTGGGATGCAGAATTCCCTTGGAATCCACGGCAATTATATTCTTCGGCGGCACTCCCGCCTTTATCAGCGTTCTTATTAAGCAAATATTGGCTGCCCCTGTGCCTACTATGGAAAACAGCACCTCATCCATCTTCTTTCCCACTATCTTCAGCCCATTTATCACTCCTGCAAGGGTGATGGCAGCCGTACCCTGCTGGTCATCATGCCACACAGGTATATCCAGCTCCTCTCTCAGACGATCGAGAATGTAGAAGCATTTCGGTGAGGAAATATCCTCCAGATTTATTCCTCCGAAACTGGGTGCGGCCCACTTCACAGCCTGAATGAACTCATCCGGATCCTTGGTGTCAATCATCACCGGAAAGGCATCCACGCCACCGAGATATTTGAAAAGCAGTGCCTTGCCCTCCATCACGGGCAGACCGGCAAGCGGACCTATGTCCCCCAGACCCAAGACGCGTGTGCCATCACTCATGACGGCCACAAAATTTCCCTTGTTTGTATGCTCAAAAACCTTTTCCGGATTCTTAGCAATGTCCTTGCATGGCTCCGCCACGCCCGGTGTATACCATATGCCGAAGTCGTCAAAATTCCTTATGGCACATTTCGGCATTATCTGCACCTTACCCTTGTAAAAGGGGTGCAGTTTCATTGCCTCCTTTGCCGGCTTTTTCGCCTTTTCAAGCAACTCCTCAACTGTAACGCGCTTTTCCATCAAATCACCAGTGGTGTAATGAAAATCGCCACTTAAACCTTTTTACCTCATCGATAAATCTGATAAAAGATGCCGCAAAAACTTTCCACGATAACAAAAAATCATTGCCTTTGACAGAATTTTTGAAAGGTGAGGATTTGAAAAAACAAAAACCTT
Source organism: Thermoplasmata archaeon (assembly GCA_021162065.1). GTDB lineage: Archaea > Thermoplasmatota > E2 > UBA202 > JdFR-43 > JAGGZK01. The sequence goes on along the minus strand of JAGGZK010000008.1, from coordinate 20,505 downwards.
TAAATTTCAATTTGTATTACATTTTTTGAAAAAAGTAATACTAAAAGGTGAAACCATGCATATACCTGATGGATATCTGGACTGGTGGATTTGTGTTGCCATGTATGTTATCTCGGCCATCGTCATAGGCTACTCCATAAAGAAGGTAAGGGGAAGCATGGACGGACAGCATATTCCATTGATAGGAGTGGTGGCGGCTGGCATTTTCGCTGCTCAGATGCTCAACTGGCCCATTGTTGGGGGCACATCAGCCCATTTTGTAGGCGGCGCTCTCGCTGCCATTTTACTGGGGCCATATGCAGCCACCCTGGCCATGACCAGCGTTCTCGTTGTTCAATGCTTAGTTTTCGGGGACGGGGGCATAACAACGCTGGGGGCGAACATATTCAACATGGCAATAGTGGATGTATTTGTGGGGTATGCGGTGTATAATGCGCTGAAGAAGCACGGTGCCATTGCTCCCTTTCTGGCAGGATGGCTGGGAATATGGCTTGCCGCCATTGCATGCGGTGTGGAGATAGGGATATCGTCCACCTTTGCCTACAAAATAGGGATCACTGTCCCAACCATGGCAATATGGCATGGCGTACTTGGGGTGATAGAGGGCCTGGCAACCATGGGAGTTGTATCCTACATCCGTGTCCATCACCCCGAGAAAATGGAGGTGGCAGCATGAAGAAGGCGTATGTGGCAATAGCCGTAATGCTGATACTTGCCCCCCTCTTTGCATGGGCAGCAGACTTGGTGAACTATTCCGAACCGCTGGAGAATGCGGCGGAGGAAGCGGGAGCGGAGGAAAACCAGAGTTACAGCGGGATATTCCCCGACTACACCGTGCCAGGCCTGAATCCCTACATATCGGCGCTCATCACGGGATTCATGGGCGTGGCGATAATACTGGCGGTATTTTACGGGGTGAAGATGGCAAAAAATGATTGACATAGATAAGACAGCAGGGGACATAACAAAGGCGATTCGCAATTTCATGGCAGCCGAGGAATTCTCCTACATAAATGGCTACATGCAGGGAATAGCAGCGGAGATAAAGATTGTGGCAAGCGTCGTCCTTATTTTCCTGGCCATCTCCTCCTCTTCCTTTGTCTTTCCCCTCCTCCTTCTCCTTTTCTCCATAACCCTCGCCCTAGCCTCCCGCATCTCCCTTGCAACATACATCTCCAGATTTTACATAATACCTCTTTTTTCAGTAATAGTGGTGCTGCCCCTCGCCTTCATAAATGGCGATACAGGCATGTACGGGCTGTTAATAAACGCAGAGGGGGCAAAATATGTGGCCCTCTTCACCGTGAGGGTGATGGCAGCCGTAGCCACCGTTTCCCTGCTGCTCTTCACCACCCGCTTTTCCGCCATTCTCTCCGCCCTCCGTCGCATGAAATTTCCGATGACGCTTATCACCATAATGGCGATGGTGTACCGATATCTCTTTACCTTCCTGACTCAGCTTGTCAACATGCTCCTCGGCAGAAGAAGCAGGATGGTGGAGAGGAGAAAAAGCATAAAGGGCGCATCCGCCTTTGCGGGGAATTTCCTCTCCCGTATTCTCTCCAAGAGTGATGCCGTTTATCTGGCGATGAGGGCAAGGGGTTTTGACGGCAGCGTAAAAACATTTGATAGAAAATTTGAATGGAGCAGCGCGGGCATTATTTACACAACAATGGTCATCGCGATGGTGTTTTTATGGGCGATAACAGAATTATAGAGGCAGAGGGAATAACCTATACCTATCCAGATGGCACTCTCGCCGTGGAAAACGCCCATTTTTATCTTGAGAGGGGGGAAAGGGTGGCTATCGTGGGTCCCAATGGCTCTGGAAAAAGCACCCTGCTCAAAATACTCTCCGCCCTCATGGAGCCGCAGGAGGGAAGCATAAGATTTTATGGAAAGGAAAATGTTAAGGAGAAGGAACTGAGAAAAAAATTCGGCATCATACTTCAGAATCCCGATGACATGCTCTTCAACGCCACGGTGATGGAAGACCTGGAATTTGGCCCTGCCCAGATTGGAATGAAAAGAAATGAGTTCGAGAAGATACTGGAGGAACTGGATGAGATTTTTTCCCTTTCCCCTTTGCTTAAAAAACCACCCTTCAAACTCAGCGAGGGAGAGAAGCAGAGGGTGGCGATGGCATGCGCCCTGGCCACAAAGCCGGAGGTCTTGTTCTTGGATGAGCCCTTCTCCGCCCTGGATGTGGGAATGAAAAGAAAGGTGGTGGAATACCTCAACAAATTGAATGCAGAGGGGATGGCGATGGTAACGGTTTCTCATGAGCTTGATATAATACCCCGTGTTGCCGACAGGGTTTACCTCCTGAACAGGAGAGTTGTGGCTGAGGGTAAAGTTGAGGAAATACTATCAAATGATAAAATTCTTACAGAAAATGGAATGGAGCCGCTCCCGGTGGCAAAAATCGCCGCCGCCCTCGGTATGAAGGATATACCGCTCACAATAGAGGAGTTTATCAATGCATTAAAGTCCAAATAGTTCTTTGCCCTCTCCCTCCTCTATGAGAGGCTTATATGAGGAAATCATGTCAAGGGCTTCTTCTATGTCCTCTATCTTTGTCACGAGATAGTATGCCACTCTGCTCTCGTCCTCCTTATTGTATGTCACCTTCACTATGAAACCGCGCTTGCTGGAGTATATTATCTCTCTTTCCACACCTTCCTTTGCCTCCTCGGCCTTTGCGCCTTTTGCCTTCCTCTCCAGTCCCTCGTCTATGGCCCTTTCTATATCCTTAAGGCTTTCCTTGGCCCTCTTCTCCCATCTCTTCTCCGTAAGAAAATCCTCATAACCCTCAAAGTATTCCTTTTCCATCTTCTTTTTCTCCTCATGCTCGAGGGAAAACTCTGGAAGGATGAACTCCTTTGCCATGAAGAATTATTACCACTTCATTTAAAAAGTTATGGTTTCGCCGGTCCCTCTCTTCTCCACAAAATGTAGGAATATATCACCAGAAAAAGCGAGATGGCAAATATGGGGATGAGCACAATGAAGATGGCATAATCCCTTACAAAGATGGAAAATACGGCTATAATTGCAGCAATTTTGAACAACTTTCCTCCCATCTCATGGGTTTTCTTCCATACATCATCGCTGCTCATTGTCCACGGTGTTCTTATTCCCACGAACCAGTTCCTCTCTGCCCTGCTCAGAAGAATGCCGAGATAGAAGAAAAGGAGGGCAAACAGGAGAGGCATTGTCAGGTTAAAATCCATTTTAATTCCCAGGTTCCAGAGGACAATCTGGAAATGGATAACGGCGAGATAGAAAAGGAAAATGAAAATGAAGCCATCATAATACTTCCTGAATTTCTCTATGTTTTTCCTCAGAGGATCGATACGGGGAATAGCAAGGAAGAGGAGCAGGAGGAAAATCATTGTAGCAGGTATAAGAAAAAGACCCCACTCCTTTGCCATATGGCCATCCTCCTCACCCATTTCATTCCAGTGAACCGCCATCTCCGAAGGAATGCTGCCATACTCACAGATGCTGATGGCAAATGAGACAAGAATCAGTAAAAGGGAGGCAAGAAATATCTTTTTCATTGGGGAGAATATGGGGAAGGGAATAAATATTTTGTGCAATTTCTCCTTATGTTATTATTCATAAACTATTATATCGATTAACATTTAAAATGTTTCCCGAAAATCTTTATATTTTTGAAATTAATTATCCTTGGAGGCATAATAAAAATGGAGGTAAAAAGATGAAAAAATATGTTATAGGAGGAATGGTTTTGGTGGGTATAGTGGCGATTCTGGCAATAGCCGGAAATGCTAAAGGAGCGACAATAAATGTGCCGGCAGATTATCCGACAATACAGCAGGCAGTGGATGCCGCAAGTGATGGCGATACCATTATCGTGGCAGCAGGAACATATACGGAGAGTGTGACGATAACTAAGAGCATCACCCTTACAGGCCAGCCGGGAGCCAAAATAGTATGTCCATCATCTCCTGATGATGCATATATCCAGGAATCTTCCAAGAAATACGAATATGTGATTGGAATATTTGGTGGAACATATGAAAGCAGTAACGATACCTATTATAGCTCCGGTACAGTAAGCGTTACCATATCCGGCTTTACCATAGACAGCAACAACTATGTACCATCGCAGAGATATGTTGCCATATTCTTCAGAAACATGGTTGGAAGCATATCCGACTGCAACATAATAAACACATATGTGGATAGTAAGGAAACTTTTGGCATTCTCGGATATGGAGATGACAATAATGTGAATATAAATGATAACACGGTTGACCAGTTTGCCAGAGGAGGAATAGGAGTAAATGGCGGGATGTTCACCATTTCAGACAACACGGTTATAGGCCCAGGTCTTGGAGTGCCAGCAACATGGGCACCCAACGGGATACAGGTGGGATATGGCGCAACCGGAACCGTGAGGGATAATGAAGTATCCGGATGTGGATGGCCTGGCACAGATTGGGTTGGCACTGGCATATTGGTGGTGGACACCCATGGTGTTACAGTGGATGGCAACTATGTGCATGACTGCGAGCAGGCAATAGGTGTTGTTGATTTCCCTGCTGCATTTGGCGGGCCATGGCTGGATTATCTCTCTGATGTTACCGTGAGCAACAACATAATAGATGACAACGAATGGGGAATAACCATAAACAATGATGCAAGGAATATAAGGGTGATAGGAAATACCATAACCAATAATGATTATGACGCCATAGACGTGTTTAATTACAGGATATGGTATCCATCGTATTCTATTCCTTCACCAACAGATATCGAAGTCCATGGTAACGAAATTTACAATAATGGATGGGGTCTCTGGACAGACAGCTATCAAACGGATACGGTGGATGCGGAAAATAACTGGTGGGGAGATCCGACAGGGCCGTATAACGCCACCTCAAATCCCTCCGGACTTGGAGATGGAGTGGAGGGTAACGTTGATTTCAATCCATGGTACGGCAATGCGGGGGGAGAGTCATCTGTGGATTACTCCACATCAGAGGACATTTCGGGAACCGAAACCGTGAATGTTCCTGAGCTGGATGCTGTTGTGGAGATAACATCCTCAAGCAACACTCTGTATCTGCTGGGTTATACAGACAACCCTGCAGACCCGTTACCCAGCGGAGCCCTCAATGTCGGCGATTTCCTCGACATATATGTTGCAGATGAAAACAATGTTGACTATCCCATATATCTCCAGATAAACTACACCGCTGCAGACCTTGCTGCTGCCGGATTGACAGAGGATGAACTGCTCGGAATTGCATACTGGGATGATGATGTGGAGAGCTGGGTGCTGCTGCCAAATACGGGCGTTGATACCACCAACTTCGGGATATATGAGGGATATGCATGGGCGTATCTTGAGGAAGGACAGCTTTCCCCCAAGGTGATAATAGGGGGAACATATACCTATCCATACACATGGCTTACTGTAACCTTAGACCCCGATGGCTATGTGGGCAAGGCATCCACATTCACCATCCATTGCGAAGGAAGTACCGCCTGGAAGATACATTACAAGATAGATGATGATTCATACGAAGGTAACTGGAATCAGGAAGTGCATTTCCAGATAGGAAGCAGGGAGCCAGGAGAGCATACCATAGAATACTGGGCGGAGGATGCCTCAGGATATGAGGAAAAGCACCATGTGGAGGTGTATTACCTTGATGTGGAGGGTCCGGCAGTGGATATATCATTTGAAGGAATATATCAGCTCAGCCAGGGAGGAACATATCAGATAACTCCTCTAACCGCAATACTTCTCTCCGCCGTGGATGACGGATGTGGAGTGGACAGGATAGAGTACAGTTACGATGGCGGAGAATGGATTACATACAACGGCGGGTTCTTCCTGCCCGAGGGAAATCATGAACTTGCGGTGCGTGCCTATGACCTGCTTGGAAATGTGGAGGGCAGGATATACAGCATAGAGGTGGGCGGCGCCCCCGTAACGGTGTGCCACTTCAGCCCGGAGAAGCCGGATGGAAACGATGGATGGTATATTTCTGAGGTTAAGGTTACACTTGAGAGCTATGACAGCGTGGGCGTGGATAAGACATTCTACAGAATAGATGGAGGAGAATGGACAGAGTATAAGGGAACATTTTCGCTTGGAGATGGAGAGCATGTGATAGAGTTCTACAGCGTGAACAAGATGGGTATTCAGGAGGAGGTGAGGAGCAGTCATGCAAAGGTGGATCTGTATGCGCCGGAAATAAACATTGAGAAGCCGAAGAGCTGGCTCTACATAGCGAATCGTGCCATTCTTCCTCTGATGGGTGATAGAGCAATAATAATAGGAGGAATAACCATAAGCGCCACCATCCAGGATACCCACACATCTGGAGTAAGGGCGGCAAGGCTCTATGTGGACGACGTCATAAAACAGGAGGGAACAACCATAGATTACTTCCTGGATGAATCAACCTTCGGACAGCACACCATAAGAATTGAAGCAGAGGACGTGGCAGGAAACAGGGCAACGATGGAGATAAGGGCGTTTATAATAAACCTCTGACGCCCCTCTCCCCTTTTTATTTTTAATTTTCCTCTCTTTTTGCCAGAAAGTATATCCCAAGGAAAAGCATCATCATGCCGGCCATCTGCATGTATGTAAGTGCTTCGCCAAGCACCGCAAATCCGAGTATGGCGGCGAAGAATGGCGAAGACAACTCCAGAGCAGAAACCTGTGCCGCCTTTATGCGATGCAGTCCTTCATAATAAAAAATGGTTCCCAGCCCCACTATGATGCCTGTGGCAATCTGGGCATAGCTGGAGATGGAAAGGCGGGAAAACAGGATGAGATAGGTGGAGAATAGGAGAAAGGCAATGGAGAAGCGGTAGAAGGAGATAACGCCCGCATCCACATTCCTCAGATACTTTCTGGCTATTAATGCTGTGGAAGCCCACGTTATGGTGGATACAAGCACAAGAGCGTCGCCAACAGTCCCTATATGGAATGATATCAGATTCTGGAGATTTCTGGTGGTGACTGCTATGCCGGAAAGCATCATAAAAGCCATGCCTCCGTAATCATACACACTCAGATTTTCCCTCAGTATGAAAAACCCGAGAATGAGAATAAAAATGGGCTGCATATGCCCTATTATGACGGCATTTACCACTGGAATGCTGGATATGGCGTAGAAGTAAAGCAAGTCGGCAAAAACCGTACCTGCGAGGGCAATGAAAACGATGGGCGCAACCTTTTCCCTCCTTATTCTTAACTCACTCCCTTTGCCTCTGATGAGGACATACGCCAAGGCTACAAAAAATGCGAATAGGGCCCTTATGGCAGAGGTGTGAAGAAAGTCGGAGTTGTTATATGCTATTTTGGCCGCCACTGGCTCCAGCGCCCACATCAAACTGGCGAGAAGAATAAATGCTATGCCCGCATGCTTCGCATCACTCCACGATGAAATTCTCATCCAGTTTGTTATCGCTTGCCAGTAAAAATTCCTTGCTCATGTGTAGGGCATCGACGGGACATACATCATTGCACTGGCTGCAGAATATGCATCTTCCTATGTATATCCTTATCTTTTTCTCCTCCTCCTTGAACTCTATGGCCTTTGCTGGGCATACCTTTATGCACATCTTGCATCCTATGCACTTCTCCCTGTCATAGGTTATTTTGCCCCTGAAGTCATCAGGCACCTCTACAGGAGGATTTATCTTTACCTTGCCCTCCTGAACTCCCTGCAGATATTTGTTTATGCTCTTGGGTGCATATTTTGCAGGGAAAAGATTGGTGAAGGGCCTGCTGAGCATCTGTTTCAACAGCTGTCCCAGTAATGGAAACATCTTTACCACCACCTCACATGAAACTGCTTATCCCACATGAGCAGCACAAGACCCAGTAGGGCAAGCAATGTCACATTTATCCAGTAAACCGTCACCACCTGTGTTATGCGCAATCTCGCCACTCCAGCCCTTATCAGGGTTATTGCAAAGAGTATCACCAGCAACGCCTTCAGCAGAAAGAACAGGAAGTCAGCCACCACAGCAAAATCTCCTAAAGATATGTAATTTTCAAGGAGCGGAGAGATGTTGTAGGGGAAGAAGAGTGCTATTATGAAGGAAGCCATGGCAAAGAGGCGGACCCCATCTGCTATGTAGAAGAGCGCCAGATTCCTTCCGGTATATTCCGCCAGTAATCCATGGGCTATCTCCGTCTCCGCCTCAGCCACATCGAAGGGTATCTTGGCCATCTCTCCCGGCGTAACTATAACGAGGGCAAGAAGAAGGGCTATGAGTCCCAGGAGGCCCAGCAATCCAACCTCTCCCCAGAGAGGATGGGCATATATGGTGGCAAGATTGAATACGTCGCCTCCAGCCATATCATTTATCTTCCACACCAGCGCTATCACCACCACCGCCAGCGGGAATTCATAGGAAGCCATGGTAACCATTTCCCTCTGCGCTCCTATGGACGCGAAGGGAGAGCCGGAGGCAAAACCGCCTGCCACCATTGCCAGGGCAGGAATTATGAATATGTAGAGCACAAGGATGACATCTCCCCTTCCATTCAGTAATGGCTCGAAGGTGGCTATGGGTATGTACATGAGCAATATTATGGAAGCGGCAAGGCATATTATTGGAGCAGATAGGTACATCCATCTGACAGCATTCTCCGGCACTATGCTCTCCTTATCCATGAGTTTTATGGCATCTAAGAATGGCTGTCTTATAGGCGGGCCCACCCTGCCCTGCATCCTTGCCACCAGTTTCCTGTCTATACCTTTGAAGAGAAGGCCGAAGAATATTCCGATGGCAGATATGGCAAGGGCGCTTATAACTGTGTTAAACACCAATTCCCCCATCATCTTAACAACCTCCTTGTCTTTTTAACAGAAAGGCGATGAAGGTCATCGGAGGTGAGAATCTTTTCCTTTCCGCTCCTTTCATCCGCGATTATGACTCTATTTGTGCACGACATGCACGGGTCTATGGAAGCAGCCACTATGGGTATGTCCGCAATCTGCATGTCCATGAGCATGGTGCGCCATGAGAGAATGTTTATGTAGGTGGGAGCCCTCACCTTCCAGGAGTAGAGATGCTCAAATCCTGACTTGAGTTTAACATAATGTATGTCCTCCCCTCTCGGCGCCTCATGCCTTCCTATTGCCTCTCCCTCTGCCTTCTTTATCTGGTTCAGCAACTTTATCATCTTTGGCTCGGCCAGTATCTCCCCCTTGGGCATGTTGTTGAGGGCATCCTCTATTATCTCCATGGACTGCTTCACCTCGAGCAATCTTACAATTATTCGGTCATACACATCGCCCACCACCTTTCCGGTGAGCATGTCAGGCGTTATGGCCTTCACCTCAAAATCCGGATAGGCGAAGTAGGGCATATCCTGGCGCACATCCTTTTTGACTCCGCTTGCTCTTGTTGTTGGCCCAGCAGTGGCGAGTTTTATCGCATCTTCATATGGCAATATGCCAATCTCCCTTGTCCTCATCTTTATTGTCTTGTCCTCCAGGAATAATTTGGCAAGTTTGTCAAATGCCTGGCGGTAGTATTCTATCATCTCCCTTATTTTTGGAATATGCTCATCCTTGATGTCTCTCCTCACTCCACCATACATTATGGTATCCTTTGGCACTCTCGCCCCATTAACAATCTCCAGGGTATCCATCACCTTCTCCCTCACAAGCCAGACATAGTGGAGCAATGAGTCGAAACCCAGTTCATGGGCAGCAACGCCGGCCCACAAAAGATGGCTGTGTATTCTCTCCAGCTCAGATTGAATAACTCTTATATATTCCGCCCTCTCCGGGGCCCTTATGTCAGCAATCTCCTCCACCGCTATGACCAAGCAGGCAGGGTGGCAGAGATTGCATATACCGCATATCTTTTCTGCCGTGTAGATGCTCTGCACCGGATTATTTCTATTCATCCCTATCCACTCTATGCCCCTGTGATTCTGGCTGCAGATAACATCCACATCCACTATGCGCTCTCCTTCAATGGTGCACTTTATCATTATAGGTTCCTTAAGGGCGGGATGAATTGGACCGACGGGTATTTCATATTTCATTCTGCTCCCTCCTTCCATGTCTCATACAATTTATTGGTGCCCTTGGGCGCCGTCTCGTCCCTCCTCCAGGGATAGACGCCGTCGGGGAAGTCCTTGGTGAGGAACATGTGCCTCTTGTCCTGCAGTCCATCGAACTCCACGCCCATCATCTCCCTTATTTCCCTTTCCGAGTATATTACAGCGGGCACCATATCGGTTATGGACTTTATCACCAGATCGCTTTTTGGTATGGCAACCTTGAAATTCACCGAATATTCCTCATGCAATTTTCCAAATCCCATGGTGAAATGATAATTGAGTTCCACATTATCTCCCTCATCGCTTGCGGAGATTATGCTGAAGTGGGGGTAGACATCCGATACCTCTATAAAATGCTCCACCGCATCTCTGATGGCATCCCTGTCCACCTTTATCCACACACTCACCCTCTTTGTCTTTACTTTTATGCCCTCCTCCCTCTCCTTGAGCCACACCTCGTAGCCCGCTTCCTCAAACTTCTGCTTCAGTTCCTCTGCCTTCATTTCTCCACCCCCTCAAGGAATTGCCATGCTTTGACGACACCATTTATTATCGCCTCCGGGCGGGGAGGACAGCCGGGCACATATATGCATTTCGCATCCGGGATGATACGCTCTATGGGTCCCTCGAGATGATAGGACTCGTGGAAAACGCCTCCGCTTATCCCGCACGCTCCCACGACCAGCACAACCTTTGGGTCGGGTGTCTGCTCATATACCCTCTTAACTTTATCTACCATATCACTGGTGATGGGGCCCGTAAAGGCAAGTACATCCGCATGTCTTGGCGAGCCAACAAGTTTTATTCCGAACCTCTCGGCATCGTAGCGAGGAGTTAATGCGGCTATTATCTCAATATCGCATCCGTTGCATGAACCGCTGTTCACGTGGAACACCCACAGCGCCCTCTTAAAGGCCTTCGATATCATCATATCACCTCAACCAGAAATATGAATATGAAGAGCAATGCGGATATGCCTACAAACCATGAAATATAGTCGTTCACCAGCCCGGTATGGATTTTCATCATGGTGCTGTAATAACCCTTCATGGACTCCATGAATCCCCAGTATATGTTTCCTGCCCTTATGTGCACCATCTCCTTCTCCGGCTCCTCAACTCCGGATATATACGGCTTTGTCTGCTCTCCCTTTCCGCTGTAATCGCCCCTGCCCATGGCCCTTATTATGTAAGCCACTATGGCAATCACTATGAAGGCGATAATCCAGAGCACCGGGTCCCAGTATCCACCTGTTGTTCTCAACATTTTAACCACCTATCACCGCCTGTATATAGGCTGCTTGGTCAGCAAGCGCCTGAGCGGCGGGATGAACTATGTTGCCCACCACCCAGCCGGGGAACAGGCCGAAGAGTATGATTACGAAGGTGAGTACTGCCATGCCGGCCAGCATGCTCTTTGGCACCTCCTCCACGTCATATATCTTTGGTCCCATGAAGGCGGAATGAAACACCTTCACGAAGGAGGCAAGGGTGAGTATGGAAACAAGCATGGCTATTATGGAGAGTATCGGGCTTACTTTGTAGGCAGCCTCATATATGAGCAGTTTGGAGGCAAAGCCGTTGAATGGAGGAATGCCCGCTATGGCGAGGGCCCCTATGATGAAGAATATCGCCGTCCACTTCATGGAATGACCCAGTCCCCCCATTTCATTGAGATTTCTGGTTTTGAGACGATAAAAGATGGCGCCAGATGTGAGGAACAGCAGCCCCTTATACATGGCATGGTTTATTATGTGGAATATTCCTCCCTCCATGGCCTTTATGCCGTAGGTGCTGAACTCCGGTTTTGCAAGCAGGTATAAACCAACGCCCACTCCAAGGAGCATGTATCCCGTCTGGGAGATGGCGTGATAGGCCATCAGTCGCTTTATGTCCTTCTGCGGCAGAGCCATGGTGACGCCCACAAACATGGACAGCAATCCGAAGATTATCAACGCCCCTCCTATGGTGGAGAGGTTGAGGGTTACACCATACAGACTGAAGCACACTCTGAACAATGCATACAAACTTGCTTGGCTTGCCGCCACCAGTATTGCCGTTATGGAAGCGGGGGCAACGCTGTAGGCATCGGGAGTCCAGAAATGCATGGGCACGCTTCCGCATTTCATGGCGAAGGCGGCGACGAGTAAAACAAGGGCTATCTTATCAAGATTGGAATACTGTATGGCACTTGCCAGAGCAGCCATATTGAGCAAATCATATTGAGCGTAGAGAAGGGCTATGGCGAATAGCACGAAGAGGGCTGCTATGCTTGATATTATCAAGAACTTGAAGGCTCCCTCCACAGCATCCCCCGTATTGCTTCTGTAGGCAATCAAAGCCGTGCAGGCAATGGTGAGCACCTCAAGAAAAACAAAGAGATTGAACATGTCCCCTGTAAGCTCCATGCCCAGCATTCCCACAAGGATGAGCAGCAGAAGGGTGTAGTATTTCCCTTTCCCCTTCTCCTCCTCGATAAACGCAAGGGAATATATGCCCGCTGCCAGGCAGACGGTGGCGCTTATCATGGCCATGAATATTCCCATGGCATCCACTTCCAGCACTATTCTTATTGGCACCGCCGCCTGCGCCGGAACGGTGGTGAGCGGGTTGGCTGCCCCCATGGTGTAGATGTGGGGATTTCCTCCAAAAACGTCGTATGCTAAGAAAAGCACCAGTATTTCCTCCACAATAAGAACTATTATGGCAAAGACGTTTCTCGCCTTCCTGCTTATCCTGTCCACCACGGGCATGAGGAAGGCTGCCAGCAGCGGAAGTGCTATTATAAGGGCAGGGGAGTGCTGTAGAAGCCAATCGGTATTCATTCTTTCAACCTCCTTACCTTTTTACTGTCGAGCGTTCCATAATGACGGTATATCATTATCGACAGGGAAAGCATGAGGGCAAGGATGGCAACACCTATCACTATGCTGGTAAGCGTTAACGCCTGGGGAACGGGCAGAACCATCCCCTCCGGAATTTTTATGCCAGAGGGCAGATTGGTGTAAATGGGTGCCACACCTCCCTCTCTATAGCCGAGAGTAACCAAAAAGAGATTGACAGCGCTCTCCACTATTGTCAGCCCTATGGCCATCTTTATGAGATTTCTCCTGAAAATCATGGCGTACATGCCCACGAGAATGAGTATTATTACAGTATAGAAAGGTATGCTGTAAATCATTCCTCATCACCTCCCGCAAGAGCCATGACAAGCACCACAGAAGCCAGTCCTCCTATGACCTTCATTCCCACAGCAATGTTGAGAATCGGCAGAATGCCGCCACTGTTCAATATGCCAGGATTGCTTCCAAAGGGAGGTATTGTCCCGAACAATGGCTCACCCACCAGAAAGTTGTAGAGGAAGGATGATGCCGCCACAAAACCTATTATGCCAACGATGACAAAGACAAGGCCTCCTATGCTCTCGAATATGGATAAGCTTTCCTCCTTTGCCTTCTTTTTCACATTCCTTGCTCCATATGCCACTATAAGCATGACTATGGCGGAAGCACCTATGGCTCCTCCCTGAAAACCTCCTCCAGGTGTGAGATGTCCGTGCATTATGACATAGAAGGAGAAGATTATTATGAACGGAAATATCAGGGCTGCTATGGTCCTAACCACAGGTGTCATCTCGTCCTGCCTCATTTTTTCACCCTCCTCAGAACAACCAGAGCACCTGCTATGGCAGTGAACAATACAGTTGCCTCTCCCAGGGTATCATAACCCCTGTAATCGAACACAACGCTTGTGACGGCATTGTTGGCTGCCGTCTCATTCTGCGCATTGCTTATGATGTAGTCATCCATCCTTGAATCATCCGGTTCTCCGAAAGGATGCAACTCGTAGGCAGCGAAAAGCAGAAAGGCAGCAAACACAACAAAGGCAACCCATCTCATTCTTCCACCTCCTCCATCCTTTCCGTATTCTTTATGGCTATGACAAGAAGGGCAGTGGTAATGCACGCCCCCACGCCCGCCTCTGCTATGGCCACATCAGGGGCATGAAGCATGTAGAAGTAAAGCGAGAGTATCAAGCTCATGACAGCAAGCGCTATGGTGGAAGCAAGGAGGTCTTTAAACCATACGGCAATTATGGATGATGCAATCATAAATGCAGAGAGCAGTATAAGGGCAATTTCAAACATGCTTATATCAATCATTTTTCACCTCCTCAAGTTCATCTACCACCGCCTTTGCCGGCTTAACACCACTCATGTGGGCGGCCCTTGCTATGGCATGCGCCCCTGTGGGGTTGGTAAGTAGAATGGCAAGCATGGCGAAGAAGGCGTGGATGGAAAGGGAAATCATTGCATCATCGCCATCATACCACTTCCAGAGCCCGTAGATAATTACGGCGAGGGAAATAAATATGCCTCCAAAGGTGGTGCATTTTGTGCCCGCATGCAGACGTGTATAGACGTCTGGAAAGCGGATAAGGCCTATGGATGCAAGAAGGTTGAAGAATATTCCTATGCCGAGGCATATATAAATTATCTCCCAGATCATAGTTCACCCCCCTGAAGATACTTGGCTATGAAGAGCGTCGTTATGTAGGAAAGGAGGGCATAAACGATGGCCACATCTATGTATATTATCATCTTCTGGGCGGCGCCGAAAAGAAGCATGCCCGCTATGACAAGCGTATTTATTGTGTCAAGCCCCACAATTCTGTCGGGAATGGTGGGCCCGAGTAGCACCCTTATCATTGCTATCGCCACAGATATGCCCAGCAGAACCAGTGCAATCATAAACACATTCATTCTCCCAACCTCCTTGCCCAATCAGGGAATGTTGAGCAGATGTACCTACATCTGCACTTCTCATCGTCTTCCTCAAAGAATTTATCCTTAACATTTATCCAGTGAATGTAAAGATTTTTCTCCTCATCCACATCCACGGTAAGGGTTCCGGGGGTGAGGGTTATGGAGTTGGCCAGTATGGTAACGGAGAGATTGTTTTTCAGGCCAGGTTTCAACTTCACTATACCTGGATTGATTTTGCCGGTAATAACCCTGTAGGCCACATCAAAATTCGCCTTTGCCATCTCATAGAAAAATCGGGGGAGATATGCAATGAACATGAGCCATCTGAGGGCTGACATAGGCTTGTAATCCTTTTCCACCAGTTTTGCCGTGATTGCACCCCCTATTATGGAGAATATTATGCCCGCAATTATCTCATCATTCCCCCACGCCTTTCCATTGAAAGTAAGAAGTAGCCACAGCACAAAACATACCACCGTTGATGCCACTAGAGCCATCATCGAACGGTTAATGTAATTTTGGTATATAAAAATTTACATTTTATTTATTTATTTCAACATCTATACGCTTCGGTTGTGCAAATGGAATACATAATCGCCAATTAATTAACATTTTCTCATTTGTACGAGGGAATCAGATGGCTGCCATCGCAGCTCTTTGCCCTGAATTTATAACCTTCCCGACATGCAGCAAAGGAAATTTCATGCTGCCTGCATGCCTCCTCCACCCTCTTAAGCATCTCGAATCTCATTTCACGAGGAAGATAAAAGGTGTTTCCATGCCTTTCCCATTCATAGGCATCCATATCAATCAAAGCCCCCATTCTTTTCATGGAATCGTTCCTTGGCTTTATGGTGGAGGAAACGATGTGATGAACATATGGCGCCACCGCCTCCACTATTTTCTCCACCTCCCCCTCATTTATGCCCGGAATTATGGGGTCAAGGCGGACAGAGCATGGTATGCCATCTTTGCTCAAATTTTTCAATGCCTCCAGCCGTTTTGAAGGTGGAGGAGCATACGGCTCCATTTTTTTTGCAATTTCGTCTCTCAAAGTGGTTATGGTTATGCTAACACTCGCCCGCATGTCTGAAAGAATATCAATGTCTCTCGCCACCATATTGGATTTGGTTATGATGAGTAAAGGCACATCCTTTTCCTTAAAAATTTTGAGACATTTTCTTGTCGCTCCCAGTTCTTCCTCTTCTGGCGTATAGGGATCGCTGCTGTTGGACATGCTTATGTAGGTGTCCACCTTGCCCACTTCCTTCTTCAGCCGTCTGAAGAGGTCCTTTTTAAGGCGGGCGTGGAAGGCATTTGGTATATATGATGTAATATAACAGTACAGACATGCGTGGGAGCATCCGGTGTAGGGGCTAAATGAATATTTCTTTGGACAGGTGCACATGCTGCTTTTCCATGGGTCAAAGGGAGTTATGAGCACAGGGATAAATGCTTTTTTATTAAAAATCCCTTCTCATTTGAAAAACGCATTTATATACAGGCTCTATAAAGGGAAGATGCGGAAACGCTGAAGAAACATCTGGAAATGTCAGACCTGCTTGATTTCCTGAAGTACTCCCACCATCAGGCAATAATAAACAATGAGTTACCATTGAGTATAGGTGGAGGGATGGGGCAGTCCAGGACATACATGCTTCTGCTGAGGAAATCACATCTGGGAGAGGTGAGCGTGACGGGTGTGGCCGAAAGAGTTGAAGGAGATTTGCGAGAAGAAGAATATCTACGTGCTGGAGTGAGTTCCCATAACCACGACAGCCACCCTCCTCCTTCTTTTCTCAAATAATTCCACCAGGAATATGCGCTGCCATGTACCCAGTGTCATTTTTCCGTCCATGACGGGAATGGAAAGATTGCTCCCCATTATCTGATTTTTTATGTGGGCCGTTGCATTAGAAACACCTTCGTAAATGTGGCGATATTTTCTATTTGAGGGCACAATTTCATCCATAACATCCATGGTATCTCTGTGCACATCCTCATCCGCCTCTTGTATCACCAGGGCTGCGGTGGTGTGCATTTCATGAAGTATAATAACGCCATCATCGATGCCGCTTTTTTCCACAATCCTCGCTACCTCATCGGTTATATCCTCATAATGCCCTCTGCCACCACTCTCCACCTCTATGAAATCTGTCATCACCTTCATGATGATATAACGGCAGAAAATAAAAAGGTGAATGCCACATAAGTTAAAAAGCAGTAGTGTATTATCCACATGATTGAGAGGAGCAGAATATGGGAGATTCTGGAGGACTATAATTTTGATAAAATAAAGGTGGCGGCGGTGGCGTCCCACTCCGCCTTGGACACATTCGACGGGGCAAAGGAAGAAGGTTTTGCCACCATTGCCATATGCCAGAGAGGGAGGGAAAGAACGTATGCGGAATATTTCAGAAGCGTTGAGTTCATGGGGCGGAAAAGCGGATTCGTTGACGAGGCATGGGTTTTCGATAAATTTAAGGAGGTGCTGAAGGAGGAAAACCAGGAGAGGTTGAGGAGGGAGAATGTGATTTTCATACCAAATCGCTCCTTCACCTCCTACTGCAGCATGGATGAGATAGAAGATAATTTTCATGTGCCCATGTTTGGCTCCAGAAATATGCTCAGAATGGAGGAGAGGGGTGAAAAGCGTGACTACTACTGGCTTCTCGAGAAGGAGGGGCTTCCGTTTCCAGAAAAGATTGAGTCGCCCGATGATATAGATGAGTTGTGCATAGTAAAATTACATCATGCGGTGAAGAAACTGGAGCGCGGTTTCTTCACATGCTCCTCCCCACAGGAATACTACGAGAAATCGAAAGAATTGATGAAACAGGGCGTCATTACAGAGGAAGATTTAAAAAATGCAAGGATAGAAAGATACATAATAGGGCCCGTTTTCAATCTTGACTTCTTCTACTCCCCTCTGCTCGAGAGAATAGAGCTCCTGGGTATCGACTGGAGATTTGAGACGAGTCTGGATGGCCACGTCCGCCTTCCTGCAGATCAGCAGCTTTCCCTGCCATCAAAGCAGAAAATTCCAGAATACACTGTTTGCGGACATAATACGGCGACGTTGCGTGAGTCATTGCTTGAGAAGGCATTTTCACTGGCAGAAAAATTTGTGGAGGCATCCAAAAAACACTATGACTATGGCATAATAGGGCCCTTCTGTCTGCAGACATGTGTGGACAAGGATTTGAACTTTTACATATATGATGTTGCCCCGAGAATAGGAGGAGGTACCAACGTCCATATGTGGGTGGGGCATCCCTATGGCAATTCCCTATGGCGAAAGAACATGTCCACCGGAAGAAGAATGGCTCGCGAGCTTAAAATGGCAATAGAGAGCGAGGAAGTGAAAAAGATAGTGAGTTAGAGGTTTATGAACTGCACTTCCTCTATGCACACCTCCGCGTAGTTGCCAGCGTGGTCGAAGGCAACGGCGGTGACGTTGTATATCCCGAAGGCCCTCTCTATGGTCCACTGAAACGGCGCCTCATCGTCCTCATATGCCTTTCCCTTGCCCAGATAGAACTCCACCTTCTTTATGCCGGAGAGGGCGTCGCTGGCGCTCACCTCCACAACAAAGTTACCTATCACCATTGTATCCCTTGGGATGCGTGGGGTTATCATCTTCATTCCCCGGAAGTAAATATATCCCGGCTCGAAGTTGCTGAAGTTTATGGATGGTGACGTGGCATCTATCTTTATGCTCATGTTTTTATGAACCTCATTCCCTTTTCCATCCTTGGCGTAGAATTCAAGGAAGTAAAAGCCGTCCCTGTTCAGCCTTATGGGCATCACATAGTCCTTCCAGAAATCGCCGTTTATTCTATACTTTATCTCCTTAATGCCGCTCTCATTGTCAGTGGCATTCATTGTTATGGAAACACTGCCGACATACCATCCATCCTCCCCCATCTCGCCATCCACCGCTATGTTCAGCAGAGGAGGATTTTTATCCTTCTTCTCCAGACATCCCACAAGGGAGATGCTCAACACCAGACCCGCAGCAACAATTGCCTTTAACCTCACCACCAATCACCCTGGAAACGATCCATTCTTTCTTTAATAACCGCCCAGTCGTTCTGATCGTGATCCGCATCATCTCCATCCGAGTAGTCAACGAGTTTGTAAACATATCTGTAGTTCATGCAGCTCTTGTAGGGGCCCCACTCCCAGTACTCCTTATTCCATGGGAATCTGCTCTTCTCATTGTCTATGCCCTCAAAGTCGATGAGTCCGAGAGTATGGCCCAATTCATGCATGAAAACGCTTGCAAGGGCAGTGGTATAATCGCTTCCCTGCAGCCGGAGCATCCAGAGCCAGTTTCTCACATACTGCACCCCAACGCAATGGCTGTCGATGTAAAACATTCTCCCTCCAGCAGGTCTCCCATACCATCCCATCTGGGCGCACATGATGGCATAGTGGAAAACGCCCCTCCTCCAGTAATTGGGGTCTCCATGAAGGAAGTATTTTTCCCTCGCCGCAATCAACTCATCGCCATACATTTTATCATCATAGGGAATTAAGTCACCGCCCCCTCCCATTTCGCCGTCGTCAAAATGAAGGGAAATGTTGTGCTTGGCAAAGGCATTGCATATCATGTACTGGCTCTCCTTTGGCAGCGTGTAATCCCTCTGCCATGGATATTTTGCCTTCATGAAGTCCACTTCCACAAATACGTCCTGGCAGAAGGGATCGGAATACCATCTGCTTGTGAGATATTCCTCCACGTTGTCCAATCCATCGCCATCATCATCCATATGTTTATGGTCCTCCGCCACCACGGGATTGTAGCCGTATTTATCCTCCCAGTCGCAGGGTATGCCATCTCCATCAACATCCACATTCCCGTAATCCATGCTTGTGTTCAGCCCGTAGGCAAGTTTGTCCCAGTAGGTCATCCTGTCATTGTCGTCCCACTCTATTATGTCAAACCATATTTCAT
Organism: Thermoplasmata archaeon; assembly: GCA_021162065.1. Lineage (GTDB taxonomy): Archaea > Thermoplasmatota > E2 > UBA202 > JdFR-43 > JAGGZK01. The sequence continues at coordinate 700 of JAGGZK010000008.1, read as the reverse complement.
AGTCATTCTCATCATAATCGCCGTCATCAAAGCCGGAGACATGGCCATATCCATCGCCGTCCCCGAGATAATCGTCACCATACCACTCTCCCGTGGTGAGATTGTAGAATAGATTCACAGTTCTGTCGTAAAGATACTCCCCCTTTCTTGGAGCAATATCGCACGGCTCATCTATTATTCCCTTCTTCCACAGTTCTATCTGGATGGGGATAACCTTCCCCTTCTCATATTTTATCTCCCTGTAAGCCATGGGCCACTCTATCTTTATGTCCATCCCCTTGAAGGTCTGGCTCCACCACATGCTGTCCTCGCCATCTATCAAAATTTTGAGATAAACGCTCTGATTCTGCATTTCCAGCGCCCTTATGCGGGAAACATAAACAACAACGGGCACGCTCTCCGGCTCTCCTGTCAAACCCGATTTTTCAGGAATAGGATGCGTTGCCGTACTTTTCACCTCATCACTTTGCTTTATGAGATGAATGTTGCTCCCCATTGCTGGCACCATGAGTGCAATTAAAATAGCGATTGCCAGGATTTTCTTCTTCATGTTAAATGCTATTGTTTACAAATATAAGAATTTAACCATTTAGCATCCCCTATTCTTCCCAACCATGAAGGCATCCTATTTCCCCATTCATCATCCATGTTTCATTTATTGCTGATTCATCCATAACAGGAAGATTTATTTAATCTGCCC
>JAGGZK010000072.1 GCA_021162065.1 Thermoplasmata archaeon | reverse complement strand
TCCCAGCAAAAAATATTTTTTCTCCTAACTAATTCTATTAACTGGTGTAGCATGTTGATCCCCTCCTGATACTTGCATCAGGAGGGGTATTTCTTATTTTTTAAATTTTCAAATTCTTGACAGTGCCGTTTTTTCCCTCCAGAAAATTTTATAAACGTGTTTTATTATACTAACAAAGTTCGAGGTGTCGAACGTGTATAGGTATTTGAAGGAGATTTACAGGGCATATGAAGATGGTATACCACTGGTTGGCCCCACCCAAATCTCAAAGGCGTTGAATGTGAGCAAATCCACGGCCCATCACATGCTCAAAAATATGGCATCCATGGGATATGGCATATATATGGAGAGGAAGGGATTCATGCTGAATGAAAAGGGTATGGAAATGGCAAGGAAAATAATGAGAAAGCATCGCATAATAGAAAGTTTTCTGGTGAGCACATTCTCCATGAGTGCCTGTCAGGCATGTGAGGAGGCGGGCAGGATAGATGGCTGCATAGGGGATGAGATTGTGGAGATGATGGAAAAACGTTTCAATTACACCACATGCCCCTGTGGAAAGGAGATACCAAAATGAGGTGGATTATAATTCTCATGGTGCTGCTTTTCCTTCCCTCTGCCGCCCATGGATTAAATGTGGTGGTATCGTTACCAGATTTTGAGACGATAGTAAAAGAGGTTGGAGGAAATGACATCAACACCTCCGTTATTCTTCCCCCCGGAGCAGACCCCCATTCCTTCTCCTTAATTCCTGATGATGTGGAGAGGATAAAGAAAGCAGATTTAATAGTGCTTGCAAACTCCAACCTTCTCTCATATGAGCAAGAAATAATAAAAAATTACAACGGCAATTATGTGGATTTTGATGATTACGCAGCCCATGGTGCTACCCTGAAGAACTTTGGTGATTTTGAAAACAATCCTCACGGCTACTGGATGGACGTGAATAATTCCATAGCCATTGCAAAAGCCATTGCCGTCAAACTGGGAGAGGTAGATGCAGAGAGGAAGGAAGTTTTTGAGAGCAATCTTAATTATTTCACAAAATCCATGAAGGATGCACAGAATGTAAGCATCGAAATGGCAAAGGAGAAGGGAATCTATGGAAAAAGAGTGGTGGCAATGGTGCCGGGAGTGTGTTACATAGCCAACAATCTTGGAATGAATACCGATGAAATCCTTCTCACAGAAGGAAGTGCCAATGTGGATATCCAGAAATTGCAGAGAGTGAAAGAAGGATTAAGGGAAGGGGAATATATCATGATTCTTGTACCCGAATTCCTCAAAGATGCAAAGGCGGGGGAGATGGCCCACCAGATTGCCGTGGACACCAACTCCACCATTGCATATGTCAGATTTGCCATAGGGGGAGAGAGTTTTTCGAGCATATTTTATCACAATGCAATGGAAATTGTTTCCGCGAGAGGAAGTAGTACCATATCCGAAAAAAATGTTTCCTGGTTTATCGCCCTGATTGCCTCGCTAATAGTCCTTTCATTAATCGAAGGTTTCCTCATATATGAATGCCGGAGGTCAAAATGATAGAGGTAAAAGATGTGAGCTATTCCTACAACGGAAAAAAAGCATTGGATAAAATCTCCTTCGAAACAGAAAATGAGTTTGTTGCCATCATGGGCCCAAATGGCTCGGGAAAATCCACACTGGTTAAACTCATTGTGGGTATGCTGAAACCGGATGAGGGCAGCATAAAGGTTTTTGGTATGGAGCCGGAGAATGCAAGGGATTTGATAGGCTATATGCCCCAGCGAGAAACAATAGCAAAACACTTTCCCATCAGGGTGAAGGACATAATGATAATGGGTGCCTCCAGCAGGAGATTTCCAACCAGAGAGGAGATGGGCAATGCCATGGAGGCCCTCCAGAAAATAGGGATGAAGCATCTATGGGAAAAGAGATTCTCCGCCTTGAGTCAGGGGCAACAGCAGAGAATAATGTTCGCCCGTGCCCTGGCAAAGAAACCTCGCCTCCTTATCCTGGATGAACCCTTCAATGCTGTGGATGTGCCCAGCAGGAACATGATGGTGGAAATTCTTAAGGAGGAGAGGGAAAAAGGGACGGAGATTATCGTGGTGGTTCATAATATAAACCCAATACTCCACCAGATAGAGAAGGTGGTTCTCCTCAACAGGAAGTGCATAGCCTGGGGAAAACCAGCCCATGTTCTCACTCCGGAAAATCTGAAAGAAACATATGGGGCCGATATCCAGATTGTGAGATGCGAGGAGGGCTACTGTCATCCGCTGATAGGTGATGAACATGCTGGATGAATTCATAATAAGGGCCATTGTTGCCATATTCCTGCTTGCCATAAACTCCTCACTGGCCGGCTCCTTCACCATCTTCAGGGATGTTCCTTTCCTTGTTGCCGGCTCGGCCCATGCCGCCCTGGCGGGCGCCGCCCTTTTTATAGTTCTGGAAGGATGGGTAGCAATAAATCCGTTTCTGGGAGCGGTTCTATTTGCCATACTCATAGCCGTCTCGGCATCCAGAGCAAAGCAGGCGAATGTGGCAATAGGAATATCCTTCGCCTTTTCCATGTCACTGGCTGTGCTTTTCATTTCCCTCATTAAGGAGCAGGCGGCACGGGTATGGGGCCTGCTTTTTGGCGACCTCCTTCTTCTCACAGACAGGGACATACTTATGATGGCAACTTTCACCGTTATCCTGCTTACCATATATCTCGCCTTTATACGCGAGTTTCTCTTCATATCCTTCGATGCTGAAGGAGCAGAGGTGAGCGGTATAAATGTGGCATGGTTCAACGTACTTCTTCTCTCCACCATTTCTCTAGCCACGGTGGTGGCCATGAAGGCGGTGGGCGCAATCCTTGTGTATGCCATGCTTATGGCTCCAGCAGCCGCTGCCAACAGGGTGGCGGGAAGCGTTGGCAGAGTATTTCTACTTTCCGGCATTTTTGCTCTCGTTGCCGGTTTTCTGGGAATGCTTGTGGCCATGATTCTGCCTGTTGCCCCCTCTGCAGTAGCGGCATTGATGGTGACCACCATCTATTTCATAACACTGAAAAGGAGAGAATAATGCAGTTATTCACAATCCATAAGATGGCAAAAATATTTTAATAAAAACTCTATTCTCTTTTTGAGCCCCGGTGGTGTAGCGGTTATCATGCGGGCCTGTCGAAAAGCTCCTTTGGAAGATGCTATCTCCAAAGGGCTTTGCCGAGAGCCCGCGACCCGAGTTCAAATCTCGGCCGGGGCGCTCTCGTTTCCCAAATCAATTAAATATTGTTTTTCAATTATAACCTGTGGATGCGGGAGATTTTGTGGTGAAGCACAGAAAAAAAGGGATGGCTGCCATCATTTTCATAACCCTTCTTTTCCTTTCCATAATATCAACCAATGGCATAAAATATGAGTTCGATGAGAAGGGTTTTCTTCCTGATGACCCGGTTGTTGAAACCAATGAAAGGATACTGAATGAGTACAGGAATGAGTATCTTGTGCCAGTGCTGGCGATATCAAAGGATGGGAATATACTTGATAAAAACAATCTTATCGAAATATTGGAGCTGGAAAAGAGAGTATATGAAAATACAGGTGTTGCTCCCATGAGCATAGCAGATGTGATTTCCTCCATATTCCTGGCCCTCGGCAATGTTTCGGAATCAGACTACGATAGCAAAATAAAGGCCATGGAAAATGTGGGAAACGACGATATAAAATCCCTGCTGAATCTACCCTTTTTCCCTCAACAATACATCTCATTAATGCTTTCCAAGGATTTCGATGGAGAAAGAGCGGAGGCGGCAATAATAGGCATTTCCCTTGATGGCTCTCTGCTGAAAGACAGGGAAAAGGCAAGGGAAAATGAGAGTATAATATACGGGATAATGGAGGGAGAACATGAATACACCAGAGTGGCAGTTCTCGGAGGGGAAACCATTCTGGAGAATATTATGAAAGAGAATACCCGTTCTCTTTCCATATTGCTCCCCCTCTCTCTTATTTTTGTGGTAATCGTCCTCATTTTTATTCACAGAAATTTCAGAGATGTGGCAGCCAGTCTGATGGGGCTTCTTATTGCCATAATATGGATGATGGGGCTTGGCTCCCTGCTGGGCTACGCCTTTGATCCAATGATAACCTCCATTCCCGTTCTCATGATAGGGCTTGGTATAGATTACAGCATCCACATAAGGCACAGAATTGCTGAGGAAGAGGTAAGGAAAGCAATAAGAGGCATATTTCCCTCCCTTTTCCTCTCCGCCCTCACCACCACCATAGCATTCCTTTCCAATGCCATATCCGACATACCCACCCTACAGCATTTTGCCATAATGAGTTCCTTTGCCATTCTTTCATGCCTTTTCATAATGCTGTTTCTCATGGCATATGAGGGAAAAAAGAGAAAAATGATGTCCATGAGAAAATTCACTCTTTCTCTGAGAAGATATGGAAAAATCATTGTCATTTTTGCCACACTTATAACCATAATAATGGCCTATTCGGCAACCGGAATAAAGGCGGAGTTCAACATAACAAGCTTCCTTCCAGAAAAAATGGAGATTTCAAAGGATATAAAATACATGATTAACAATTTCGAGGCGGCGGCGGGCGAGGAGGCGGTGATTGTCGCAAGAGGAAATATGACGGACCCGATGATGCTCATGGCAATAAATGAGGCGGAGAATAACATAAGGGATGATGAGTATGTGGCAAGGTACGGCATTACCTCCATACTCTCTCTAATGCAGGATTATGCCACAAAATCTCTTTATGATACGAGATACAACAAAAGTTTCTCCGAAATGTACGCCAGATATTTTGAAAATGGATTGCCAAAAGAGGGAACGGATTGGAAGGACATAAAGCAACTTTATGATATGCTCTATGCCATCGCTCCCTCAGATGCCCGCAAAATTCTTCACAGGGGAAACGGCTATGACGAGTGTCTGATAAGAATAGAAACCAACACCGGAAAGGTGGAGGAAAATATAAGTCATCTCTATGCCCAGCTCAAGGAGGATGTTTATCCTCTGAAAAATAGCGGAGACGTCATTATAAGCGGGGGGGTGATAAGCGGCTATGTAATACTGAAGACCTTCAGAAGCAGCCAGATGGAATCGCTACTGTTGACCCTCTTTCTTTCCATGATTATTCTTATACTTGCTTTTTACATGAAGGGAAAATCCCTCATTCTGGGAGTCCTTTCCACCCTGCCTGTAATCTTCTCCGCCATCTGGATTATGGGAACCATGTCCCTCCTTGATATTCCTCTCACCATAACGACCATAACCGTCACCTCCCTTGCCGTTGGTCTGGGCATTGATTACAGCATACACATGATTCACAGATTTATTGAGGAAAGAGATGAGGAAAAGGTGCTCAAATCCACAGGCTCGGCATTGCTGGGCTCCGCCTTCACCACCATTGCCGCCTTTGGTTTGCTTTCCTTTTCATTTTTGCCTCCCTTGAGAATGTTCGGTGTAGCCGTTTCGCTGGCGATATTTTATGCTCTTATAGCAGCAATATTCATCCTTCCTGCCATCATGTACTGGCTGCGCTCATCGAAGTTCCTCAAGTAATTTTCCATTTCTTATGGAATAAAAGGAGGCAAGCGTAAGCACGGAGGCAAGACATGCGATGACAAGCATCACGAGAACCATTGTTATGAACTGGCTTATCATTTCATAGTCCATCAGAAATATGGAAAGACCTCCTCCGACCAAAGCAACCGTCGCCTCCACCAGCGAGGGCGTCTTTCTGCTGAGGGCAATCTTTATGGCCCTTAACCCGCTGCTGGTTTTCACCTCCTCTCTCACCCTTTCCGTTATATGCACGGCAAAATCTATACCAACTCCGATGACTATGGAAGAAACGGTCATGGTGGATATGTTGAGGGGTATGCCGAGTAGCACAAATATTCCGGGTTGCCATACAAGAAGGAGTATGATTGGCACCATGGTGAAGGAGGCATATCTGAAGGAGCGGAAAACAAGGAGCAGGCATAGATAAACCAGAATCAGTGAAATGAACATGAATCTCAACTGCTGATCCATGAGTAAATGATTAAGTTCCACTGTAATGGCTGCCAGGCCCGCCAGCTGGGAGATGTTGTTATTTACTCCCACATCGTCGTTGTACTGGGATGTTATCTGGTTGACGGCTGCCACCTCTCTCTTTGTTTTATCCAGAGGCATTATGGGCATCTCCACGTATATGAGGGTCTTATTGTAGAGATATTTTCCCTTCTCATCCTTCGTCAGCATCATCACCTTGTATTGCTCCGGGAGATTATCGACGATGCGTTTAACATCCTCCCTTGTTCTGGGCACTCTGCCGGCATTCATTCTCTTTATCACATCCACTATGGAATAGGCGGAGGTATTCTCCACCCCCGTATTGATTATTCTTTCCATCTCATCCAGTTTTTCCAGAAAATCTGGCTCTAGAAGTCCCTCGGGGCTGGAGGTGTTCACCAGTATGACCCCCGACTGGCCGGCATTGAATTTTCCAGAGTACTCCATCATTTTCTGATAACTGTTCATCTTGTGGGGCATCATCTCCCACACAGATGTTTTTGTGGAAACATGGGGAATGGCTGCAAGAGAAAGAATCGAAATGGCAAAGAGAACAAGAAAAATCTGTTTTCTGTGCCTCGTAAGATTGGCCAACGAACTCCATTTCAGTTCCACACTCTTTTCCGGAGGAAAGGCGAGAAGGAGAGCAGGTATCAGAATCATGGTGGATATGAACGCATAAAGCACCCCTATGACGAAGGCCAGCCCCATATTGGCTATGGGAGGCATCTCAGAGGTAATGAGGGAGGCGAAGCCCACCACGGTGGTGATGGCGGAGAGAAAGACCGCCCTGCCGGTTGTTCCAATCATTTTTTTGACCGCCTTCTCCTTTCCTTTTCTCATCACCTCTATGAAGTAATTTATCATGTGGAGAGAATAGGAAATGCCAAGGGCTCCAAGCAAGGGAAGAACTGCAATGACAGTGGGTGCAAATTCTACAGGCATCATGCCCATGGTTCCAAAGGTTAATCCCACCGAGTAAAGTACGGGGATTATGGCTATGAAGGATGTTTTTAGATCTCTGTGGAAGGCATACATTATCAGGTAGAGGGTGGCAAAGGAAATTATGGCGACCATATATATTCTATCCATTATCCAGTAAATTGTTTCCTTGTAGAGAGTTATCATTCCTGTGGGGTATGCCTTGGTATTTGTGGTGGAACTGGAGATGGGATAAACCTTATCCTGAAGGAGTGTGTCAACATCCGCATCCTTATGGGTTGTCACTATTATTATTCCATTTTTATAATCATGGGAAATCATCTGGTATTTTATCTCATCAGGAATCTGACTCATGAGAAGGTTGACGTAAAATTGATTATTGGGAATCTCGTCTTTCCTCAATATCGATATTGGAAAATTTGCGCTTATGTCCCTCACCAGAGATGCTATGCTTGAGGTGTATACCACCTGATCGCTATCATCGGGCGTGGGATTGATTGCCATCTCCATGCTTTCCATTTCCTTTAGAGAAGAAATATCGGTTATGTTGTCCGCCTCAATATAAATCATCAGGGAATCAATGGGCCAGTCATTTCTTATCTGATTTAAAAGGATGACGCTCGGCTGTTTTTCTGGCATGTAGACCTCAATGTCTGAGGTGATAACAATGTTGATTGCCTGGGAAGAGATAACCAGAGTTATAACTGTGAAAAGGAAAATTGTGATTTTTGGTCTCCGAAGTAATAAGTCATATTGCATGCATACCCTTCCTTTTTTCATTATATTAAATGTTTCTATTTAAAATTACCTGATTTTTCTCCTTATAAATGCCAGCAATATCGCTATTGCCACCAGTGCTATGCCAAATCCCGGAGAACTTCCTCCAGCAGAGGTAACATTTATGGTTATGGTCTTCTTTGCCTCCTCTCCATAATTATCCATGACCGTGAGGGTAACCTTGTACGTCCCTTCCTTGGTATAGGTGTGGGAGGGACTCTGCTGGGTGCTGTTGCTTCCGTCTCCGAAATCCCAGTAATATGATACTATCTGGCCATCGCTATCTGTACTCTTGCTCTCGAAAAGTATTTTTGTTCCAACCTTTGGCTCTTTAGGGGAGTAATCTATGGCAGCAGAGGGCGGCATATTCTCCTTTCCCTCATAGCTGTAATCAACCAGCTGCACTATCAAACTCTGCCCTTCCCCTGTAATACGCCACTGGTCCACCATTCCCTTCTCCGCATTCCAGAACATATAAGTATTGTTGAGAGCAATGACCTCTCCAAATGGGTTGTAATTTGATTTCACAATATACACATCTCCATCCCTTCTCGTACATTCAAATGAGAAGGTTACCTCCCCTCCTGTTTTGTATTCCTCATAATATAACGTAGCATAGGAGTTTGCATCCCATTCCTCTCCCTCATTTACAGGAAAATTCATGAAATCAAGGGGTGGAGAGTATTCGGCCCTTACAGTATATTGTCCTCCCGGTGTTATTCCAAGGAGGTCAGAAAGGGGAATATTTGTGGAGAGATTGATATAGGCAATATTTTCGTTGCTCACCACTGAAAGATTTTTGGTGGTGAAATATATGGTGCCCGTTATCTTGAAATCAAAGGTTCCCTGAAGGTCTATATCCTCCTCTTTTCCGGTTACCGGATTTATTATGGTTCCTTTGGCAGTAAACTGGCCCGGAAGAGTGGCATTCAGAGATGTTTTATAACACCCCATCAGTTTTCCATCCACCTCTTTAACTTCCACATCCTTAACACTTATCTTGAATTCCACGTTGCTGGATGTCACGCTCACATCAAGAGAATAGTTTCCATAATCTATCTTCTGATTGACATTATATGTCCCCTTGTAAACCCAGTAATCACCAACGCTCCAGTTGGGCTTTTCCAGAGAGGCGCTGGCATATGGTGCAAGGAGAAGCAACAATGCCACTGCAATATATCCCAATCTCATAAATGGCTTATTATAAGGCAATATAAAATTTTTTGCGTGCAAACCTCGAACACTTCACTTAACAAAATCTCCTATCTCCCTTCTTTCCGAAATTTCACCCGCAATGTTGGTTATCATGGCTTCCTCCACATTGCTCTCGTTGGCCATCACCCACATGAGTTTTATCCACGCCACCTCGGGCAGCATATCATAGCCTGATATGACTCCCGCTCTCAGCAGTTTCCTTCCGGTGGAGTACACATTCAAATTTACGCTTCCCCACAAACACTGGGTGGTCATCACCACCGGGATGCCGCTCCTTGTCAATTTTCTTATTTCCGGGATAAGATGCTCTCCCACATGCCCCAATCCCGTGCCTGCTATGACAACCCCCTTCTTTCCATTCACCATTGCCTCGAATTCATCCCTGCCCATTCCGGGATAATAATACACCAGCGCCACTTCCTTTTCCAGTCCAGCCTTAAGCACCGCCTTCCCTCCGCTTCTTCTTTTATGTTCCCCTTCCAGCACCACCTTCTCACCCTTCACATATCCGATGGGAGGTGCGTTTATGGAAACAAAGGCGTCCCTTCTGGAAGAATGCATCTTTCTCACCTTCGTTCCTCTATGAATGGCAACCCTGCTGGAGGATATGCTCTCATGCATCACCACCGCCACCTCCGCCATGTCGGCAAGGGCAACACGCACCGCCGCCATCAGATTCACGAAGGCATCGCTGCTGGGTCTGTCGGAGGAACGCTGGCTCCCCACAAATATGATGGATGAAGGCAGTTTTCTGAACATGAACGAGAGGGCGGCGGCGGAATAGGCCATGGTGTCCGTGCCGTGGGCTATTATAACGGGTTTGCCATCATTGAGATATTTTTTTGCCCTCCTGGCCATTCTCTGCCAGTCAGCCGGCGTTATGTTCTCGCTGAGTTTCTGAGACAGCACATCCGCCTCCACATTGCATATCTGAAAGATTTCAGGAACGGCGAAGGTGAGTTCCTCCGCGGTGGCGGCAGGATGTACAGCACCGCTCTTATAATCCACATAACTGGCTATCGTTCCCCCTGTGCCGAGAAGGGCAACGATGGGCTTGCTGTCATCGAATTCTACGGGCTTTACCTGTTTTTTTCTCGTTCCTCCCTTCTTCAGAATCTTGATCTCGCACTTTCTCCTGTCCAGAGCCATGTTATAACCACTCGGCAGTTTTATCACCAGCATGTTCTTATCGCTGAAAATGTGACGGGGCATCACTATTCCCCTGTATACCCTGTCCCCCTTTCTAACCTCCACCTCATCTCCTGTTTCAATCATTAAAAGTTAAATACGAGTTTGTATATAAGCACTGCCAAGTGTAGCCCCGTGGTGTAGTGGTCAAGCATGTGGGACTTTGGTGGGATTTGGTGAGTATTGAACCCCGAGGATATCCCACGACGGCAGTTCGAATCTGCCCGGGGCTATGTGCTCCCGTGGTGTAGCCCGGCCAATCATTTCGGCCTTTCGAGGAACCCCTTTCTTGGGAAGAAAGGTGTTTCATCCCCAAAGAAAGGGGCCGAAGAGAGCCGAAGACTCGGGTTCAAATCCCGACGGGAGCACTCCTCTTTATTTTTATTGAAATAGAGGATAATGAATGCCACCCCACAAAAAATTCTTAACTTAATTTTTATGAGAAATCACTCTACCCCTGTGGGAAAATGGAAGAAAAATAGGGGAGGGTGGAGGAATGTCGTTATGCGTATCCCCATCCATCTATGGATATCCTCCCATTTTCAGGCTGGGGTCACCAAGCAAAACCCATTCCTGCACCGTCTTCTCATCCACCCAGTCCCAGCCCAAGTCGGGATACCACCAGCAATCCGGCAGAGTGAATTCCTTGAAATGCTGGATATATGTTGTTATCGTCTGCCCATACGCCTCACCCAGTATATCATATCCCTTCTCTCCATACTGTCGGAAGAATTCCGAGGTTATCCATCCGTCTCCTCCGCCCACTGTGCACCACTCACCTTCCCATCCCCATCCGTAGCCAGTATTTCCCATGCTGGCGATGGCTCCGGTGTCGGGCAACTTCACTATATACCAGCCCCAGCACTCCGGAACGAGCTGTCCGTAGGTATGCATGTATATGTTCTTCCCCAGAAATATGAGATAGAAGATGTCCATTACTGAGGGAATGGCGGAGACGTTGAACAAACTGTTGTGGCAGCCGCCCACCACCACCACAGGATATTTGCCGGTGTTGGATATCGTCTTCATGGGGAATAGAGGAAAGCCGAAATAGGGGAAATAGGGCCTCACCTGCGACACCACAAGTCCTGTAAGTTGAGCATGCCTTCTGTTGCCGGGTATGCCCGGCAGATGGTCGCCCCAGAATCCAGGGCTTCCATGACCGGAAAGGAAGGCAAATCCCTGCCCCTCGCTCAGAGCATTTATAACATCCTCCTGTCCCGTATATCTTCCATTAGAAGTCCATAATATATTTCTCTCAAAATCATCGGGCATGTAGTAGAGCGCACCTCCCCTTCCATGGAGTTTCTTTTCTCCAGTCACCCACTCGCCCTCGTAATACATCTCGGTGTTGTTTCTCCATGCAGAGAAGACAACATCGCCGTTCTCATTCTCCACCCATACATGGATGCTTGTCACATTTCCGTAGGGCTTGGGGTCGTAGGATTTCCCTCTTATGGTGAGAACGCCATCAATATAGGAAACATTTGCCCACCAGAAGAGTTCGTTGCAGTAGGCCTCCGACTCTGATGGAGTGTAGGTATAGTCCGTGTTGCCAAGGATATCGCCATTGGAGACGGAAACGATTTCTGCTATGGGAGGAGCGGGATAGCCGTTCTGCAATGCCGGGTTGAGATGGTCGTCATGGTTGAAGGTGAGTTTTGTTTCCCTGCTTTTATCTATGGTGATGTGTATTGTATCTATAGGTC
>JAGGZK010000057.1 GCA_021162065.1 Thermoplasmata archaeon | reverse complement strand
TCCCAGCAAAAAATATTTTTTCTCCTAACTAATTCTATTAACTGGTGTAGCATGTTGATCCCCTCCTGATACTTGCATCAGGAGGGGTATTTCTTATTTTTTAAATTTTCAAATTCTTGACAGTGCCTCCCTACTCTTCCATAAACATTATATTCCTTTTTCTCATATCCTCCCATGCGTTTGTCCTCTCTCATTCAGGAAATGATGAACACGCCATCTCCCATAAGGCAGATAATGAAGATGGCCAGCAGACAGAACATAATCAACATGGGGCTTGACCCCGATGATGTGATATCCTACGGGGGAGGATGGGTGGGTCATCACCCGCCCGAGGGATTGCGAGAGGCGTATATGAAAATAATCGGCGACAGGGAAAGTTTTCATGATGCTGGAAAATACAGTCCAACACTTGGCTTTGAGGAATGCAGGGAGGCCATAGCAAGAATGGAGAAGGAACTTTTTGGTGTGAAATTGGGGATAGAGAATATCATTGTGGGGCAGGCATCGACTCAACTCACCCATGATCTGTTCATTGCCTTAATGGATGATGGTGATTCCATATTGCTTCTGGATCCCACCTATGCCAACTATCCCGGGCAGATAGATATGACGGTGAGAAATGCGAAAATCATAAGGCAGAGGGTGCTTGATGTGGATAAATGGGAATACAAGGATGAAGGGGAGATGGCGGAGGATTTCAAGGAGATATATGAAAGGGAAAAGCCGAAGATTGTGATGTTTCCCACCCCTGACAACCCCTCCTCTCAGGTGTTTGGCGATGAATTTGTTAAGGCGGTGTATGATGAATGCGAGGACAACGATACCTTCCTCATTCTCGACTATGCATACAAAACCCAGTGCTTCATTCCAGAGCCAAAATACTTCTCATGGAGCCCCACAGACCATCCAAATCTTATAGCAGTGCACAGCAACTCCAAATGGGGACGCGGGTTGGGGCGCCGCCTGGGCTGGGTGGATGCGAGCAGTGATGTAATAGATGCCATGGAGCGTGTCCAGCAGTGCAGCATTTTATGCCCTGACACCATGCATCAGTTCGCCTTTACGGAGTATGTGAATGCGGCCCTGAATGATGGAAGTTTGAAGAGATATCTTGAGGAGACGAGGGATGCGTATAAGAAGGCTGCCGAGATGACCACCAAGGCCATAGAGGAGCATCTGGGAATGCCGTATCTGGTGCCCCAGGGGGGGCTATACACTCTTATGAGGGTGGATGAGGATGCGGATGAATTTGTCAGAAGGGTTTTGAAAAACACAGGAGTGCTTTTCATACCCGGCAAGGGATTTGGAGACAGTTTGAAGGAGGCGGTGAGAATAAGTTATGGCCCCCATGTGGAGAATCCCGCCATAATAGAGGAGGGATTCAAAAGAGTGGCGAAATACCTCTCATGAAATCTCTATCTCTCCCCTCATGACCAGGCATGCCTCCCCTCCTACCTTTATTCTATCATTCACCTCCACGATAACGATGCCCTTTCTTCCAATCTCAATCCCCTGCTCCGCCCTGTAGGGATTCTTTTCCAGCAATCCGTGCTTTTTAAGATACGCTCCAAGAGCGCCGTTGGCAGTACCGGTAACAGGGTCCTCATTGACGCCGTAGAGAGGGGCGAAACATCTGGCATGAACCATGCATTCCTCATGAACTGTTTCGAAGGTGAAGGGAAAGATGGAGCCCACGCCGGTTTTTATGCATAATTCCTTCACCATGTCAAAATCAGGTTTCATTTTCCCCATTGCCTCCAGATTTTTTACAGGAACTTTCAGGGAGAAAAGCCCGGTGGATACGCACTCCATGGGCAACTCCGCCATGTCCTTCTCCCTTATACCAAGAGCAGCCGCCACCTCCCTTCTTTCAACATTCGCCTCTTTGAAAATGGGAGGCATCTGTTCCATGAATACCATCTTTCCCATCATTTCCACATTTATGATGCCCGCCCTGGTTTCCACAGTTAGTTTCTCTTTTCTAACCAACCCCATCTCGGACATGGCATAAAAGGTGGCGATGGTGGCGTGCCCGCAAAGCGACACCTCTTTCTCCGGAGAAAAAAATCTGACCCTGTAGTCTGCTTTGCCACCTTCCATCACAAAGGCGGTTTCAGATGCTCCTATCTCGGAGGCAATTCTCTGCATTTCCTCATCATTCAGCATTTCCGCATTCAAAACCACGCCTGCCGGATTGCCCTCGAGAGGATTGCTGGTGAAGGCCCTGACAAGATAGAAGGGGATTTTTGCCATGATTTTATGGAGGTGTGATATAAAAGATTAATGAAGAACAATCTCTCCAAATACTTTTAAAAACTATTCACTTTACACATTTGGGGCGCGTGGCCTAGCCAGGATAGGGCGCTGGCCTTCTAAGCCAGCAGCCGCGGGTTCGAATCCCGCCGCGCCCGTTTCTGCCGCCTTTGCTGCATCATTTATTTATACACCATGCCATTAATTCTTCCATGAGAAGGTTTGCAGTACTCCGTACCTTCATACTGGCAATTTTTCTGCTCTCTGCTTCCATACCATATGTCTCATCCGGCAATGGGGAGAAGACGGTTTACATAGATGTGGCCGTCTATCCGTCCATAGTGCCCGCCATAAAGGTTTTGCAATACTCCCTCAAATATGAATGGTATGTGGATGGCGTCCATTACAGGTTCAATGTCACCCAGATAAGCATGCTGGAGGCGATCGGAATGGGGAGAAGGCCGCTGAATACAGAAAACTACGATGTTCTGGTCATAGGGGCGAGTGCGAGGCAGTACTTCCACGGCATATATGGAAGGTGGAAGGAAAATGTTCGCAAATTCATTGCCGATGGTGGGGGATATGTGGGAGTATGCGGGGGAGCCAATGAGGCCTCGCTGGGCATAGAGAGGCCGTCATCCCCCTTCGATAGGGTGATAAATGCTGGAGTGCTTGCCATAGCAAACGTTTATGTAGACGATGACCAGCAGGAGGAATGGCAGTATCTATATAAATCTGGAGGACTGGAAGGAGGAGTTCCCATAGAATGCACTCTCACATCTCACCCCATAGTGGCCATAAGCCCCGACAACCCGAGAACCATAAGATATGAGGGTGGCCCGGGGATGTATGAGGGCAACTCAAGCGATCCATTGATGGGAGATATCGTTCCCATCGCCATATATGCGGAGGAGATAAGCGACAAGGCACCCATACATTTCTGGAAGAAGGTGAATGGAGAGTGGGCGATAGACAGGCCGGTGAAAACAGATCTGAAGGGAAAATATGCGGCAATAGCAACCACCTACGGCAGCGGCAGAGTTGTGCTCTTCGGTCCCCATCCGGAGGAAAGGACGGTGCTGGGAGGGCATGTGGAGGAATTTCTGGGGAGAAACAAATACACCCTTTACAGAGAGGATTACCTCTACAGATGGGTGAACGGTACGCCACAAAACTGGAGTTATAACTGGTGGATTCTGAGGAGAAGTGTGGCATGGGCTGCGGGTATAGAGGATAGTCATCTTCCCCCCATTGATGAAACAATGATTTTCATGGTGGAGCCGAATGTGTGGAGGCCGGGTGTATATTTCAATGGAAGATACATCATGCCGTCGCCGGTGAATATAATCATGGGGAAAATGAATGTGAGTGTTTATACAAATGCAGAGGAGGTGATATTTTACCTCGATGGGACTGAGATTGGGGGGGATGACACGCCGCCCTACACATGCCCCATATATTCGAAAACTCCGGGGAGGCATATCATAATGGCCACCGCAGGAAAAGATGGAAATTATGTATACACTACTCTTGAACTATACATGATATAAATCAGTCATGGATTTCCCCCTTCTCCACCACATTTTTTACCACCCTTTTTATTCTCTGAACAGCAATCCTGACAAATTCAAGTTTCTCATTCACCTCCTCAGATGCATTTCTCATGGCAAGGTCAAGAAAACCCTCGGCGATGCATATGGGGTTGAAGAAATAGTGGGCGGTCATGAGTTTGAATTCCCTCTCCTCCTCCAAGGCACGGTTTTTTTCCTCGGTAAGAATGGAAACCATAACGGCGACGATGAGCAGTATGGCGGATTCCACAACAGAGGAAAAGAAATCCTCTCTGGTATATGAAATGGTGATGCTTATCAGAATAAAGGAAAATATTAGAAAGAGGGGCACCAGCAGCCCCTTCCTCCCCCACCAGAAGGCAGCAAGGACGGCGGGCAAATAAAGGAAATGGGTGTAGAAGGGATACTGGGAAAACTCTATTTTGTATATGGATGTGAGAAAAATGGAGAAGGAAACCAGAAATATCATAATCAGAATTTTCAATGCATCCTCCCCTTTTGATTTATCATCCATAAGCTTAATTAAAAAGCCGGGTTTAAAATATTTGCTTTTTTAACCATAAATTATACTTAATACATATAGTGTTAAATAAAATTATTCTGTGGTGAGGGCTTAAAATGAAGCCATTATCGTTCAAAAATGATAGTTTTATATACTAGGAGTTCCTTTCCATCAAAAAAGGAAAAGCGTAATTTCACATTCACTCTTTTCCTGAAAAACAGGTGTTTAAATGAAATTTGAAGAAATGAATATCGACGAAAATATTGTGGATATTCTTGAAAAGGAAAATATTGTTGAGCCAACAGAAATACAGAAACTGGCAATCCCGCTCATAAAAGAGGGAAGGGATATAATGGGCCAGTCCGAAACAGGTTCGGGAAAAACCCTCGCCTTTGCCATCCCCATGGTGGAGAGGGTGGAGAGAGGGAAAGGAATACAGGCACTAATTCTAACTCCAACAAGGGAACTGGCTAACCAGATAGAGGAGGAAGTGAGAAAAATAGCAGTGTATAAGGGCCTCAAAATCGTGAATATTCATGGAGGGGTCCCCATAATGCCACAGATAAAGAATCTTAAAACGGCGGATATGGTGGTGGGCACTCCGGGAAGAATACTGGACCACATAAGGAGGGGCACCGTGAACTTTTCTCGGGTGGAATACATGGTTATAGACGAGGCAGACAGAATGCTCGACATGGGATTCATAGATGATGTGGGACGGATAATAAGAAATACGCCCAGGGAAAGGCAGACCATGCTTTTCTCCGCCACACTCCCGCCAGAGGTGAAAAGGTTGTCCGCAAGATATATGAAAAGGCCGGAGACACTGCTCACAAATCGCATGGTTGACCCCAGGTTGCTGAACCAATTCTACCTCGAGAGCGAGGGCAGGGAAAAGATTGAAATGCTGGCAAAGCTGATTGAGAAGGAAAAGCCGGAGAAATGCCTTATTTTTACCAATACCAGAGTGGAGGCGGACAGAGTGTCAAAAAAACTCCGACTCATGGGATTCAGTGCCAACGTGCTTCATGGAGGGCTGAACCAGGCGAGAAGGGATAAGATAATGGCAAACTTCAGAAATGGGAGGATAAGGATACTGGTGGCCACAGATGTGGCATCCCGTGGCCTGGACGTGAAGGAAATAACCCACATATTCAACTACGATGTTCCGGGAAGGGCGGAGGACTACATCCATCGCATAGGAAGGACGGCGAGGGCAGGAAAGGACGGCAAGGCGGTTACGCTTCTCTCCCGCAGGGATCATGCCCCATTCAGAAGAATACTGAATAAATTCAAACTTCCCATAAAGAGGATGAACAGGCAGAATATATGACGGCGAACCCACAAAGTTTTTGAATAAACTTTAATATCCTTTCTTAATTTCAATTGTGCAGGGGTAGCCGAGCCAGGCCAAAGGCGCAGGCTTGAGGGGCCTGTCCCGTAGGGGTTCGCGAGTTCAAATCTCGCCCCCTGCATTTTCCAACAAAATCGTTATATATGCCTTTCTTTATGCATTTCAGGATGGTAAAGGGAATGTATCACTACCTCAGAGAGATATGGAAGAGTCCAGACACTTCATATGATAGCCCTCAGTGGCATCGTCTCATTGAGTGGAGGAAAGAGGGTGCCATAGTCAGGGTGGAAAGGCCCCTACGCCCGGATAGGGCGAGAGAGTTGGGATACAAGGCGAAGCCCGGCTTCATTGTTGTTAGAGCGAGGGTGAGAAAGGGAGGCAGAAGGAAGGAGAGGCCAAATAAGGGAAGGAAGCCATCCAAAATGGGGGTTAACAAGATAACTCCCAAAAAGTCCATAAAGAGGATAGCCGAGGAGAGGGTGGCAAGAAAGTATCCAAATATGGAGGTTCTCAATTCCTACTGGGTGGGAAAGGATGGAAAACATCACTATTATGAGGTCATCCTTGTGGACAGAAGCCATCCTGCAATTTTGAATGATCCTGATATAAACTGGATATGCAAGGAGAGAGGAAGGGCCTTCAGAGGAAAAACATCCGCAGGAAAGAAGGGGAGAGGGCTGAGAAATAAGGGCAAGGGAGCGGAAAAGGTAAGGCCCAGCGTGAGAGCCAATAAGGGAAAAACTAAATAATCATTCCCAATTTAAAATCATGCTTTCAAAGTGTCCCAATTGTAAAACCGAATTCATTGTTCATGATGAGGTCATTGGAGCATGCCCATCCTGCGGATTGAGACTCCTTTTCAGGGAAGGGGATGAAATTATTGAGAAGGTGGATATAAAGGAAATCGAGAAAAAGGTGGATGAAATCACTCAAGAAACTACTGAGGTTTCTGTGATAGATCTCTCCCTCGTGGAGATGCTTGATGTGGAGGAGGAAAGGGTGGACGAGGAGATAGATAAAATCATAGGCTGAAAACCCAGATCTCCTTTCCCTCGGGTATGTCATCCCTCTCCATTTCTATTTCATTTGCTACATATCTTATATCAAAATCTGCCAGGTCCAGAAACGGCTCCAGAGGATTTATTGGAAGAGAAAGGCCCTCTATCTTGTAATGCATCGGCACTATAATGCGGGCATCTACCTTTTTTGCAATTTCCATGGCCTCCCGGGCATCCACGGTGAAGACGCCGCCCACCGGGATAAAAATCATGTCCACCTTTCCTATTTTTTTAATGGTCTCATCATCTGGCACATGCCCTATGTCACCCATGTGGCAGAATTTCATCCCCTCAAATTCTATTTTGAATATGGTTATCTCCCCTCTTTTGCTTCCCTTTTCCTTATCATGATACGCCCTTATCCCCTCTATTTTTACTCCCTCCACTTCTTTACTTTCCCTCACCTTAACGCTACTCTCCTTCTCCACCACCCTCGCCTGATTGTGGTCGAAATGGTCATGGGATATTACTATTATGTCCGCCCTCACCTTTGGAGGAGGTATTCCTATGGAGGTGCCATCGTGGGGATCGAGAACAATTACCCGGCCATTAGATATCTCAAAGCATGAGTGGCCATGCCATCTTACCCTTATCATCTCTTCCACCATTCCTTCAGTTTCTCAAAAAATCCCTTCTTCTCTTTCTCAACCTTCTTTGTTTTCACCGGAACTCCATCATGCCATTTTCCGCCAAACCACAATTTTGCCTTACCCTTAAAATAAACCGCCATTTCCTCCTTCTCCATCTTCTCCTTCAATTCATCAAAATTTCCCTTAAAAACAGGAACATTCTCATGCACTATATCCCTTATCTTCACCACGGCCCTGTCACCATCTATGGTTATGGAAGATATTTTTGGGATATCGTCTACAACCTCCGCCTTTTTGTATTTCACCATCTTCTTTGCTTCCTTCTGCCATTTCTTCAATCTCTCCTCCTTTATCCCTGTTTTCTCTGCCACTTCCTTAATATCTGCTATGGCAAATTCCTCCACATTTCCTATCCCTGCCTCCTTTAACTTTTCCTCATAAACCCTGCCAATCCCTTTTATATCTGTGAGATTCATGTTCATTAAAATGGGAATTGTCTATAAAAATATGTTGTCACATTTCCATTTTTGAAGGATGAAAAATATTGGTAGCATCATGCACCATAAATATTTTTTAAACTTTCCCCATATACTTCATGGCATGAGGAAAATATATTTCCTTATGGCGGTGGCGGGAATAGTTTCCCTCTATTTTGTTTCCTTCCTTTACCAGCCGGAAAGGGTGGTTCTTTCTGAAATATGGAAATACAGTGGAAAGGATGTTGTGGTGGAGGGGAGAGTAAAAAATGTTGCGGGAAATCTCATAACAATAAGTGACGGAAATTGCACCGCCTTCATCTACTGGGAGAATGATGGGGAAGTGGAATATGGTGATTATGTGGAGGCCGTGGGCAGGGTTGGCGAGTATGGAGAAAATTTTGCCATCTATGCAAGGGAGGTGAAAATCATAAGAAAATGGAATGAAAACGTTATCTCCCTTCCCTACCTGGCGGAGAACTATGAAAAATTTCTGAATGAGAATGTGAATGTAAGCGGATATATCTACTCAAAATACACCGGCTATTTCTACCTGACGGATGAATATATGGAATACCGAATAAGGATTTACTGCAATCAATCCATCCCCTTTAAGAAATACGAGAGAGTTGTTGTAAAAGCCCTCATGCTGTACGATCCAAGCAGCCTTTCCTTCTATCTGAAAATATGTGACGACTCCCATGGAGTGATGAAGTATGAATGATTTTGCATTGGTCATTATATTTTCCACAGCGGGCGCCCTCATGGGCATGATTACAGGTCTGATTCCGGGGCTACATACCAACAATATAGCCCTCCTCATGCTTTTCCTTCTCCCGTTCTTTGAGCATGCAGCCCTGTATTTTGCCCTTTTCATCGTTTCCGCTGCCATTTCCCACACCTTTCATGATATCATTCCTTCCACGTTCATAGGCGCTCCTGAGGATGATACCGCCCTTGCTGTCCTTCCCGCCCATTCAATGGTGATGAGAGGCGAGGGCTACAAAGCAATCGTGATATCCGCCATCTCCAGTTTTCTCTCCATTGTTGCATGCTTCCTCCTTCTCCTCCCCTTCTGCCTTCTCATGGGGGAGCCCTTCAATCTTTATAATCTAATGGAAAAAAACATGGCATGGATTCTTCTTTCCATTTCTCTGATAATGATACTCACCAGCCGTAATATTCTCCATGCCCTCTTCATCTTCCTTCTCTCCGGCGTTTTTGGAATAGTGGCCCTGAAGATACCCTCCTCCTTCCTCATCTCCTCCTCTCCACTCTTTCCCGCCCTCGCCGGCCTTTTTGGCGCCCCCGCCCTTCTCACGGCGAAGAGGGGCGACATACCTGAGCAGAGGATTGGCGAGGACTCCATTAAGTTGAGAAAGAGAGATGTGGGAAGCGGAGTTCTCTCAGGAGGTCTTGTATCCATGCTTCCGGGAGTGAGTGCTGCAGTAGCAACCACCCTCGCCATGGCGGTCATAAAGGAGGCGAAGGACGAGAATGTTATTTCCATCCTCTCGGCCACCAACACTGCCACCAACTTTTTTGTTCTTGTTGCCCTCTTTGTGCTGCTCAAAGCAAGGAGTGGCTTTGCAATAGCAATAGAGAAGATGATTTATCTGGAGAAATGGAATGGGATGATAAAGGAGCCCTTCAATCTGTTTCTCATCGCCATCATCATCTCAGCCATTATTTCATATTATCTCACCATTCATATTGGAAGGATGGTGGCGAAAAACATTTCTAAAATATCATATCCCATGCTTGTAAAAATTTCCCTTGTCATCATTCTGGCAATGATTTTTCTCTTCAATGGTCCATCGGGTCTTCTCATATTCGGAGTGGGTGTGGCAATAGGAATGCTGTGTCTTGAGATGAAGGTGAGGAGGAGCATTTGCATGGGTGTGCTTTTACTTCCATTGTTAATAAAATATTTCCTCTGATTTTAGCCCTTGCCGGTAATCAATTCCCAGGCCTCATCAATAAATTCCTCTATTCCCACTCCATTTTTCTTTGCAAGCAGAAGGGCGGCTATTTCCGGGTATATGTTCATCTCCTCGCTCAGCCTTCTCACCTCCTTTCTGAGATTTCTCTCTCCCACCTTTTTCTCCTTCATTATTTTTCCCATCACTCTGGGAATAAGGCCTCTCTCCAGTTCCTGCATTTTTTTGCTGTCGAATTTGAATCCCAGGGGTACTTCCACACTTTTATAATCAAAGGTTGGGTATATCTCATCCCCCTCCTTCTCTAGGAGATGATGCTGGAGCGCATATTCAATAATCTTCATCCCCTCCCCGGGTGTGAGCCACCCCATCTCAAAGGAGAGAACCATGTAAAATTCCTTTTCTGTCATCCTCTCCTTTCCCTTTTTCTGAAAAACGAATGCAATCACCTTTCTGGCTTCCTCCATCATGATATTCGCCTCACCATCCAGTCTTTCATGTAAATTTTCCATGCCTCCAGTTCCTTGACCTTTTTCTGCTCTTCTTCCAGTATTATACCCTTAAATCCATATCTGGACGCCTTCCTTGCCGCCTCCTCCTCCGCCTCTTCTCCTATGAATATGTCCACATCGCACATATCCTTTATTTCCCCGAGATACCCGTCATTCATATTCCAGATGCTTATTTTCTCAAATCCCGATATGACGAGGTCCATGACATCCTCCACGTATCTGGGGAAGGAATCAATCCAGATGGGGATGGAGATTTTTTTGTAGAAGGAAAGGTTGGGAGAATTTTTTCTGTATCCGTCCACGTCAATGATGTAAACCGTGCCATATTTTTTCCCCAATTCCTCGATAAATTCCCTTGCCTTCTTTCCCCTGTATATCACATCTTCTCTCCTTGCCTTTCCTCCCTTGACCTTAACAACAGGATACTCCTCCACGCTATATTAATGTCTATCCCATTAAAAATCTTGAGGGGAAGCCATCATTTTCAGAATCCATAGTAAAAGATAGGTTCTCAATTTTCCCTCGAAATGGTCGGTTCCAAAATAGTTTACGGCATCTGGATATATGATATTCACCTCATGAAGAAATTTCATGTAGGCATCATACGGCTCCATGTTTCCCTCCATTATGGCATCAACAACCTCCTTTCTGAGTTTTCTGAATCTCTCCATCTTTTCCTCATCCTTCAGCTCCTTCTGGGCCCTAATCATCATTTCCCTCAATTCATCCATGCCATCCATGGTGTTCAATCCCCTCTTCTCTTTTAATATTTTTCTCTACGCCAAACGTTTTATGATTGAGCCAAAAAATTTATTGTTTAATACATATAACATTCCTTATGAAATCCATATCATATATGAAATGGATGTCCCTGTTTTTAATAACCATCTCACTTCCCCTCTCTTCTGGCATGCCCATACATGAATGGGAAAGGGAGGTTCATTACAGGAACATAACCCTATACGCCCCAGCAGTGGCACAGCTGCAAAACGGGAGTTACTATGGAGTGCTTACAGAAGTGAATGTGACCATGATGAACGGCACAGGAAATGTATTCGTGGTAACAACACCTCTCACGCAACTTGACATGCAGGGTTCTGCAAAGCTGGCCGTGGAGGTGGCGGGAATGCTTACTGGAAGGGACGTAAGCAAATACGATTTTCTCTTTCAGGTGAAGGCTGATTCTCCGATAGTGGGCGGGCCGTCTGCTGGTGCAACCATGTGCATTGCCGCCATCTGCCTGCTTGAGAACATGGGCACCAACAACAATGTCATAATGACAGGTATGATAAACCCTGATGGAAGCGTTGGCCCTGTCGGCGGAATCCTGGAGAAGGGAGAGGCGGCGGGAAGGGCAGGAATGTATTATTTTCTTATCCCGAAGGGACAGGGGATAGAATATAAAACGGTTGAAGAGAGAAATGGACCCTTTGTGATTTACAGGAAGGTGCCGGTTAATGTTTCCCAGGTTCTGTATGATAGATATGGGCTAATTGTAAAGGAGGTGGAGGACGTCAATGATGCCCTCTCGTATTTTACAAATCACACCTTTGCGGAGGCCACATCCGATAAGCCCATACTTACAGCCGATTATTACCAGACAATAATGAAACCTCTTGCCCAAAAGGTGATTCAGCAGGCAAATGAGAGCTATCACAATGCCTCCGCTGCCTTCCAGATGGCCAGCATTCCCGTGGGCAACTGGCTTTACAATCCGAGGGCCATCGTTTCCAATGGTCTGGATGATGCGGAAAAGGCGCTGAAGGACGCGGAAAGGGCATACAACAACAATTTCTACTACTTCAGCATAAGCAAGGCGTTCCAGTCCATGATAAATTCCCGCTTCGTTATCTATGCCTGTGCATATTATAACGGCACATCTTTCGACACTCTCCACCAGGAAGTGGAAAAGAGAGTGGAAAACTCGCTGAGGGCGGCGGAGGCCGCGGAGATAGATGATATGACAACCCTTCAATGTGTGGGCGCCGCCCAGCAGCGCGCCCTGGATGCCATGGATTATGTTAACAGAAGCGGACAGCGCATCCTAGATGAGATATACTATCTGGCGTATGCCATGGAGAGGAGCAAAACCGTTTACTGGTGGCTCAATCTAAGCAGGGATTTCAATGAAAGTTATGAGGTGAATGAAACCTGGATAAAAGGGATGGCTGAAAACTATTACGAGTATGCCCAGAATATATACTCCTATGCGCAGATTCTGTCGGAAGAGACGGGATACTCCGGAAAATATGTGAGCAGGGCAAAAGATTTGCTGGAGAAGGCGGGAGAGGAAAAGGAAGAATACCCGGCAGCAAGTTTGTTTAACTCTCTGGAATCCATAGCAAATTCCAATCTTGCCATCGAGATGGTTGGGGTGGACAGCAGCACCATATACGGAAAACTCAACAGGACGGCCCAGATGGCCAGCTATTCCATACAGAGGGCAAGGAACATGAGCATAGAACCCATTCTCGCCGTTAGTTACGCGGAATTTGGCAGAAGTTTTGAGCAGGATGATGTGATTTCCTCACTCACCTATTACAAATATGCTTACATGATTGCCAACATGCTGTGTCTTTCAAAAGGGTATAATGTCTCCAAGATGCATGAAAGCAATGTCATCTATTCTACAGACATGAATGCCGGCAATGAAAACGGCGGGAATGTGCCATACACCCTGCTTTTCTCCATGGCGATCATTTCCTTCCTTATCGGTATTGGCACGGGAATGGCCATAAAGAGCAGGGGAAAGGAGGGCGGCAAGGAGGATTATGGCGAGGATGAGGAAGAGGGAAGCGATGAGGATTACGATTACGATATGGAGGAGATAGCCGAAAATCAGGAATAACCTCCCTTTTTCTTTCCTTTTAGAAGGGATACCATAAGATCATGCACAGCTTATAAGAACCCTGCATATTATCTCTAGATATTATTTTCGGTTAAATTTTGAAATGTGTTGAGTACGGATATTTTTTCGCCTATTTAATTTTGCCTTTTTCTCTTTCATATTATTCCTCCACCATTTTCATAAATAAACCCAATAAATTTTCAGGAGGAAGCTTTCTTATGAATGCTTCCTTTGGCCTTTCTCCAATTTCCAGCCATAAAGCACCATGTATTCTTGCATTGTACCAATC
>JAGGZK010000059.1 GCA_021162065.1 Thermoplasmata archaeon | reverse complement strand
TACTTTGGCGATTCCTCGCCACCTCCAAAGGTAAAGTCCAACCAATCCGCACGCCATTATACGCCATCTACTCTCCAATACTCCACCACCTATTACTGGTGCATCGTTGCTTTCGATGGCCATAACCATTCCTCCTCCAGCCCCATCTGGAAATTCACCACCATGGCCTCTCAGAATACTCCTCCAGAAAAGCCATCCCGTCCCATGGGGCCTGTGGCAGGAGTCATAAATCAGTCGTATACCTACTCTTCCTTCACCACAGATCCGGATGGGGATGACCTGTATTACCTCTTCGACTGGGGCGACGGAAGCACGAGCGGATGGCTTGATCCATATAAAAGCGGAAGCATGTGTAATGCCTCCCACACCTGGAAAAGCATGGGAAATTACACCATAAAAGTGAAGGCAAAGGATGTCAATGGAGGGGAAAGCGAATGGAGTGAGGGGTTGGTGGTGTCAATGCCCCTTGTGCATCCCTATGCAACATATCCACTGAAAGCACTGGCTTCCCTGTTGCATCAGCTTCTGCATCTCTTATTCCCTCTTATATTTCCATAGATGGAAATTAACCTTCCTCCATTATTTCCCTGTATCTTTTTTCCATCTCTCTTTTTAAATCATCGGCTATGAAATTACCTGTGAAGGCATCTGCTTTGGCTGCCGTGGAGATTTTGGTTGCCATAAGACGGGCTATTTTTCCTCTTTTGTTGCGAGGTGCCTTGTTTATCATTTCATGCTGAAAAATCACACCATGTTTTGGAGGCGGTGTCCCTTCTTTTATGTGCCGGAAAAGAGCCTTTTCTGCTCCAAGAAGTTGGATGGTGCCGGAGGGGTACATGGCCAGTTTTTCTATACCTCCTGCATGGGATATGAGACGCGCTGCTATATTGGGGCCTGTTATGGCCGCCACATTGGGGGCTATTTTTTTGACAACTTCCTCCACATAATCCTCCAGTTTTTCCCGGCAGGAGTACAGAGAGGCAAGGATTTCCGCCATATTGGCCATATTCTCCTGCTCCATTTCATCCACCCTTTCCGTGCCTATCCTCAGATGTTTTATTTTTTCTATCAGCTCCTTCCCATCTTCCACCTCACCGAAGGAGAAGTAGCCATACCATCCACGGAGTCGCTCCAGAAGAATGTTTATTATTTTTATCACATCATCAAGGGCTTCCACCGCCTCCCCCAGCCTTTTACTTCTGTCAGCCTGCTGTTCTCCTATCTTCTTTCTCGATAGCAGGAGAGTGGCCTCATGGAGGAGGGAGACATCATATCCGTAATCCTCTCCTTTTACCTCGAGTTTTTTTACGATTCCCATTCTGCCCAGATTTTTGAGTCGGGTTTCATCCACAACCGGCCTGTAATCGGCGAATTCTTTTTCCTCTTCCAGCACCTCTCCTTTCTGGATCTTATGAAGCCGTTCTGCTATTTTCTCGGCCTCCTTGGGGAAAAGTCTCTTGTCTATTATTTTCTCGTCGTCATAAAGAAAGGTTCCAAACCATGTTGTCTTCAAATATGGCATTAATTTAAATAGAGAACGCATTTAAAAATATGCTTAGGGTTGAGATTGCAGGAATAAAAATGAAGAATCCCCTCATGCTTGCTTCTGGCATCTTAGATTTGACGAAGGAAAGCATGGAAAGGTTTGTGGATGCGGGGGCTGTTGTAACAAAATCTGTGGGGAGAGAGGAAAGAAAGGGCTACAAAAATCCTGTTGTTTATGAGATGGAATATGGCATATTGAACGCCATAGGCCTTGCAAATCCTGGTGTGGAAGAATATGTGAGGGAGCTGGAGGAAGTTGGCGTGGAGAATGTGATAGGAAGTGTATTCGGAGGAAATGCGGAGGAATTCGGATATGTTGCCAGAAAAATCTCTCCATATGTGAAGGCCATCGAGATGAATATGAGCTGCCCCCATGCGAAAAGAGTGGGAGCTGAATATCCTGAAGACGAGATACCGGATGCTGTAAAGGAGGTAAAAAAGGCGGGCAAACCCGTATTTGTAAAGATTGGAATGGAGAATATTCTTAACAGGGCAGAGAGGGCCATTGAAGGAGGGGCAGATGCGGTGGTGGCGATAAATACCGTAAAGGCGATGGCCATAGATATTGAAACCGGCCACCCCATCCTGGGCAACAGGGTAGGGGGATATTCGGGCAAAGGAATAAAACCCATTGGAATCAGATGTGTTTATGAAATCTCTTCCAATTATGAAATCCCTGTAATCGGAGTGGGAGGAATAACAAGGGCGGAGGATGTCATAGAATACATGATGGCGGGCGCCAGAGCCGTCCAGATAGGTGCGGGCGTATATTACAGGGATGTAAGTATATTTTCGGAGATAGCCAAAGAACTGGAAGAATGGCTGGAGAAGCATGGATACACGAGCATAAAAGATGTGATTGGCATCGCCATTAAAAAATGATCATACAGTTTCAAGAGAAAACATAACGTTCAACCCTTCAAGGGCTGTATGAATCCTGTCTGCAAAATCAAGAAGCGTTTCTATATCCGGCTCCTTTTCCCACTCATAAAAAAAGTCATAGCTACCTCTCATTGCCTTAAAGCCCAGGCCCATCAGGCGGCTTTTTACCTCCGATGGCTTGGCTCCCTCGCTTGTGAAGATTATGGTAATGTATGTTTTCATTCAAGTTTATAACATGAAGAGATATAAAAAATTTTTACCCTCTGCAAATGGAGTTATTTCTGTAACTTCCCTGTTTTTGAAAACTTGGAAGATGCCGATAAAAAACGTTAAATGAGGATGTGTTGATTATATATATGAGAGTCTATCTGGGAACTTTTGGTGAGGAAGAGGTACAGAGAATTCTGCAGGAATTGAGAGGGGCGAAGATAAGGGTGGAAACAAAACCCTCCCTCAATATACGGCTTCGCGGAAGGTATTTTATAAAGGGCAAAATGGATGAAATTAAAAAGAAGTATGGGGAAAGCGAGTTAAAGGATATGCTCCAGAAATGGGAGAACTATATTGAATATGTTAGAGATATACTCAAGGAGGGAATGGAGGAGATGGATTTTGAAAAGAAATTGATACTGAAGCTCATGCCCGATTATGACAAAGAAATGGTGGAAAAATTTTTTGAGGTTATAAAGGAAAATAAGTCCGAGAGGATGGAAGAGTTCGAAAGGATGGTTAGGGGGATGGAAGCAGAGAAAATGAAGGAATTTCTCGACCGTTTTGGAGATGCCATAAAGATTGTGGAAGGTATAAATGAAATGTTGAAACTTAATGGAGTGAAATATGAGGAAGGAAAGATATACGGGATGCTGCCTGATAACCCAATACTCATGCTGTATGTTGAAGGTATCGATGACAAAAAGGCTGAGGAACTGGGGATTGAATATACCTTCGATACCTATATTGACAGACAGATTGACGTCTATGCAAACCTTGCTGACATATTTTATGAATCTGAAAAATTAAAGAACCTTGCAGTGAAAAACCCAGAGTATATTGAACTTGCAGTACTTTCTGATGTTATTTCAATGATAATTGAAAAAATCGAGGGGAGGATGGAGATGGATGAATTTTTTGAGAAGATAATGAAAATTGAAGAGGAGAATCATAAAGTGTTTCTTTCCCCATCGGCTGCGGAGGAAATAGTGGAAATGCTGGAGAAGATGGAAGTCTTAAAGGTAAAGAAGGGCAGAATATGGCTTAATGAGAGGAAAAAGACATAGGGAACAGAAAAGAAAAAGATATTAGATGTAAGATTATATTGATGTATGAAAGGGGTTGCCGCCGTCCTTATAGCCCTGCTTTTAGCACCTGCCGCCCAGGCCCTCCAGTATGGAATCCACTGCGATGGTGTGGAACTCATAAATGAGATGGGCGTGGAAGATTTTGTTAACTCCTGTTATGATAAGAGATACAGCATAATACTTTTCAATGCGATGCCATGGGATTATTATTTTCAATCGCCAACATTGCAATCTCTTGGATGGGAATATGGAGGGGATTTACTATCCTTGCTAATACAAAACGCTCATGAGAAGGGAGTAAAGGTTTACGTAGATATACAAACGCTCGCATGGAAATTGAGAGATAACTACGGAAATCCCGGAAGAACGCCCACGACGGAGGATGTGGTGCAAATCGTGGAGGAGTTGATAGATTACGGTGTGGATGGCATTTCAGAGGAAATGTTTCCTTCCGAATGGATGGCGGCGGTGTATGAAAAATGTAATGATTACGGGATTCCATATATACACAAGCATATACCCTATGATGTGGCGTGGTTTAATGGCGAGGGGAGTACAGTTTTTGATGCCTATGCAAACTGCAGCATATTGATGACGGAGGATTATTACATGAATGATGATTTGGCGAGATGGGAGATGGCGGCGGGTTTTGCATTTCCTTTTGAAAAGAAATTGTGGATTAAAAGTTGTCCTGACGATTGGGCTCTGGGTAGTATCGAGAATATGGAGAATGTGCTGGCCTTTAGGGCAGTTGAATATAACCCCGAATATGTTTTTGCCATGATTTATGACAAGGAAACCTTTGAGAATTTTGAACCCAGCGAGATAGGAGATATGGTGGAAAATTTTACCTATGATGATAACAAGCCCATATTGAATGTGGTAATCTATCTTACCCATGAAAAGGAGGACATGGATGCTTGGCAACTTTTTGATATTTCCTATTCCGCCATTGCCAATGCTGCTGAGGCAAGTGGTTACAGGGTCTTCATAACGGATAAGCCACTGGAGGATGCATCAGCATATTATGTTTATACTCGAGGAAGAATGAATACAACATTACATCTTCCACCCTCTATACTTTCCCTGTTCAACCAGAGCAAACCTGTATTTTTTGAAGTGGCTTATGATTTGCCGAGAGGTGATGAATGGAGCACGGTGAGGGGCTATCTTGGCATAAATCAAAATGAATTTGAAACCCTTTTTGGAACAACAAGAATACTGGCAACCTATGAAGGCACCAGCTACTATCATCTCAGCAATGACTGGTATCTCTTCAACAGCATCGAATCCCAGAATGTGTATGGAGAGGTACTCTCTTCAGGTAAGGTCCATGGAAAGGAGTATGCATTCATAATAAAAAATGGCAATTTTGTTTTCATCAATGGAGCAGGTTTGGATGGGGAAACAAGTTATCCCATCTCCAATATTCTCAACGATGCTTTACAACAACCATTTCAGGGAGTGGCAAGCGTTGGAAAAACATCAGTTTTTTATGCATATGAGGATACGACATTAAAGATAAAATTCCCTTATGATGTAGAAAGTGTCGAATACATGAAAAGAGATATTGATGGAAATGTGGAGACAGGAAAGGCGATTTACACTGGGGAGTATGGGTGTTACTTGGAAAGAGGGGATTTGTTCATCATGAAGTTGATTTTAAACGAAACAATAGGAATAAACATCACCAAGCCGAGAGGCTATTTATACATAAATGACAGGGAAATTATGCCCACAGAAAAGACGGTGGTTATAGGTAAAATAACCATAGAGACATCAACATTGAATATTGATTCTATCAATATTTACATTAACAACGAGCTAAAATACTCCGGAAATGAAACGAGATGGTTGTTCGATGAGGCGGCATTTGGATGGTATGAAATAAAGGCAATCGGGCATCGCAATGATAAATATTGTGAGGACGTCATAAATGCTTTCATCGTTAACTGGTGAAATCAAGGATTGTAAATATCCTCGGAATGGACGAGTATGTAAGTCATCCCTGCTTTTTTTACAAATTCAAAGGTGAGAATATAATCTCCCCCTCCATCTATTATATATCCCTGCTGGGGGTTTTTTATAAGCCATCTGTTACCATCGAAATATCCCTCTCTGAATTTAAAATCCTCATCCAGCCATATGACCTTTTTACTAAGCCCCTCTATCTTATAAAATATACATGAACCATTTGCTGTTAATCCACTTCTCAATATTCCATCGTTATCCTCATCAGGATCGATTCCAAAACCAATGTAAACAAGGTCATCAGGCAACTTTAATTCTATGGATCTTGTATGCATCTGAATATCTAAGGGATTATCAACATCTCTGGCATATCCTCCAGAAACTAGAGTGGATAAGTAGGATACTAATTCATCACACTCTCTTTTTACCTGTTTCTCAGCTTGAATTTTCATGGCATGCTGCAGCCCTATAAATGCGAGAGCGACTATTATCCCTACCATGATAATGCTTATCAGTGCCCTCATCGGGATGAATGTTGCTCCTCTGTTATCCATTTTTAATACCTGAATTTCTCCTAAAAATATTAACAATCATCCCAGCAGATAGTATTCCTGTTATGGTGAGCAATCCTCCAAATCCAGGCATTCCTCCTCCGCCACTTCCACCGTTATTTTCACCTCCGTCATTTATGTTGTCTTCCCACTCTTCTGATTCAATATATGCAGCAATTATTGTGAAATCAACGAATTTATTATCATAGGGAACATGGAATTGGGTGCGAATATTTAATGCTGCCACTCCATTTGTCCAATTTCCAGTAGGTCTGATTGTCCATTGATATGTGTTGGACCAATTGACTTTTCCGTCCTCGAATATAGCATGATCCATTCCTATTCCAGAGGATGGGCCTTCGATTACTTCATATGCTGAGATTGTTCCAGATCTAGAGAGCCATAACGAAACACTACACTCCACTTTGGTAGTAACTTTTACTTTCACTTGAAAAGGTTCATGAACTTTCAAAGTTTCATGAACGGTTGCATTTCTCCATTCTCCCCATTCGCCATGTTCATTTAATGTTCTTGCCCATGCTTCAACTTTTCCATATTCACATTCTCCAGCTTCTACACTCGAGGCTATTGCAATAACCACCAACAATATTGTCCCCAAATACATAATTTTTTTACTCATTTTCTCACCTCTTAATTTCCTACTCCATGTTCCTCCAATATCGGAGCCCCAGAGCCGACAGGCCACAAATCTCCAATAGGTAATTTTCCAGGTGGGACAATCCCCAAACTCATTGTGCTGAACCCAAAATTTAATCTTTCACATCGGCCTATTCTCTTATCTTCTGATGGTAGAGATGGATGGCAGACATCGTCATAAATGAATGATTCATATCTACAATACATTGCCGCTTTATGTCCAAACAATGAATCTGCTATCGTTTCATCATTACCGTCCAACACTTTGAATTCTCCCCAATGACCATCAACATGAATATACCAAGAATTTATTGTAACAATCCAAGGTGTCAAAGGTGTCGGAGGAAGAATTGGAAGCCCGGTTGGGCCAAATAAACAAATATTTTTAACATTAAATTGCCAATTCTCTTCTTTGGCAATATCATTGTAATTTTTCTTTCCTCCTAAAAAATTTTCTCCAGCGGCTTTAAAATAGTCGGGTGTTGCACTGATGGCCAATGAAATACTTTCCATCCAATCGCCTTTAAGATTCATTTTTTGGCCAAATTGGATGGCTCCTATTTGCGACACGCTTCCTTCATATTTTTTCTTATTATTTTCGTACGAATTATAATCAAAATTGGCATTATAATCTTTCAATCGATTATTAATTTCATCCTCAATTTCATTTTTCTTGGATTGTGAGAGAGCCTCCTCAATTCTTTTAACAAACCACTCTCTCATCTTTAAAATTACTTCTGCTCCAGCACTTTTATATTCTCCATTTTCCATGTAATAATCTCCCCTTATATATCTCTCCTCGTTCTCTATAAATTTCTGTAGCAACAACTCTCTCTCTTTTTCTATATCGTCTAAGGTTGAAACCATTTTTCCTTCCGATGAAAAAGTGGATATATCGCTATAAATCTCATTATCTTTCTCTATTAACTCTATGATTTCCTTTAATGCATTTACCACTTCTCCATCCTTTCCAAGCAACCAAGATAGTCCATATCCCTGCATTTCATCCCATGCTGTATTATTTTTCCATGTAACTTCATCATATATACCCCTTTTTCCCTTTCCTTTATCCAGAGATATATCTATAAATTCATCTCTGATTCGTGTAAAATTATCATTTACATACTTATGGAGTAAATGTTCCAAGTTATCATCATGCACCAGATCATGTGGTGAAGAACCAAAAACATCTTTACCCCTGAAGATTCCATTTATATTTGAATCATAATTGAAGGCATTAAGAGTAAATACCACTCTTTCTGTGTAAAAATGTGTTATAGAATAATCAACCCAGTCATATATTGGCGTTTCATTTATATATCCCACTATTTCATAATGTTGCCATTTTTCCTCTCTTTTCCAGTTAAGTTTCCAAACCTCTGAATATGGTAAAGAAGAAGGTAATTCTCCTCTTTGAAGTATGGTTGTTTGAGCATTACTGTCGATCAAATCCCATTTTTCTGAGGAGAGATAACGCCATTTTCCTTGGGATATAGATGGTGAATAATAGTCACTAATCTCTTCTCTTTCGATAGATGTACTGAAGGAGGAGGAATATATTTCCCTCACCTTTTCCAAGATTTCAGTTTGAACATTTTCGGTAAGTTCATCTAATGGTCCTTTAGTATATACATCCCCCACAAGGTGTTCGGGGGTTGGGTCTCCATTTTGGGTTGTGAGTCGATAATCTCCATGTTTATATCCTTTGAACTCATCTTCAGATTTTATTTCACCTGTTTTTTCATTCATATAATAATATTTTGTCTCGCTTTTCCAGAGAATATCCCTTGCAACATCTGCAATAGCAACTCTTCCTTTTTCTTTACGAATCGATTCATCAACCTTCTCCTCCAGATTGTTTACTGTTTCCTTTGCACCTTCCTCATTTTCCTTTCCCACTGTCTTGAAAACATTTTCATCTGCTGTAAATGGAAGAGAAACTAAGTTAAGAAGTTGTTCTTTGATTAAATCTTCCGCATTTTCCGTAACATATTTATCCACATCTGTTACATCCTTTTTTGATACCAAATCATTAATGTTTAAGATAAGATATATCAAAGTGAGAGGATCAACACTGTTGAAAACAAGATATTGGATTGTAATCAATCCCAGATTTGTCAGATATTGGAGCCATCTATCATCCACAATATTTGCTACCCAATCGTATCTATTTGCATATTGAAGGAGAGAGCGAGCTTCCGTATATATTTCTCCGATGACAGTAATAAGCCCCATCAGGGGAGAAATGCCATTTATACTCCTCTGATAGGTTTCGGTTAGTGCAATAAGAAGAGGTAAACGTGAAGGAATGAGGATGCTAATATTTATGGTGTGGAGGAATTTTTCGTTAGATTTTAAGTCACAAATCTCTATTTTGAAATTATTTAAAGAGGCCTTCCAGTATACCGGGTAATCTCTATTATCCTCTGAGATCAGAAGATCAACTTGATGTGCCCTCTCTAATTCCATATTAATAGATTCAAGTTTTATATCTCTCCAGTCATCTATTGCTCCATTATGTTCCGGGTCAACAATATTTATTGTATAACCTGCATTTTGGTATAAGTTATTTTTAAAAGTAGCATTTAGGTATTTGTTGAATATAACTCTTGCCATATTTCTTGCCCAGTTCTGGTTAAATTTAACAATTTCCCAGTATTCATCTATAATATCTGGATCATTTTCATCCATAGGATAATAAATTTTATTTTCATTAAAATCCGCGTAATCTCTCGCTATTTTAGGGTTGGGTAATTTGGAAGGATCCGAATAAAGCACAGGATTTTTACCCAAATAGTCCAGTGCCTCTAAAAAACTATATGCCAATGCTCGCTCAATATCCGCCTCAGCACATCTTATCAAATATTTTACAGAGTAATCTTCCAGTGGTAAAGTAATTTCCTTTGTATTTTCCCTCTCTAAATTTGTAATAATCCCGGAAGTTATGGCACTCCCTATTATCAAAAATACTCCAAGGACAGCAAAAGGAACCCGTCCTTTTTCATCATTTAGGAATCTCATATTTCATACCTCCCATATTGCAAGAACCATTTTTGCTCTACAAAAATTAATCTGCTGAAAAAGCCAGTTTAATATCTCGGTCCCTATATCGGTAATTTCATGGATATTTTTGACAATACTGCTTACCATTGCCTGAATTTTTTCTTCAATAACATTTTTTATGAAATCTTTTACTTTTTCTTTGATATACTCCTTTGTTTTTTCGATGATTTCGGTAAAAGTATCTGACAAGCTAATACTGGATATCAATGTAGCAAAGCTCTCTTTAATCAATTTATCAGTCAAGGAGGAAAAATCATTTCCTGTTTTAGAAATAGCATCATTTACCATATTCAATGCTTCTCCAAATACATCTTGTATACTGTTTTTTAGTTTTTCAAAAAGATAGTCAATGACAATATCCACCAAACTATTTTCTTGGCCATCAAAACCTTCCCAAATCACTTTGTTAATCAGATCAATTAAAAAATTCCTCAATATTTCTTTAAAATCTTCTTCTGATATCATTCCATTTTTGGCTTCATAAAATCCATTCTTTATTTCCTCATTATATACATAATCTTTGATGCTCTGGAGAGGAAACCCAATGCCTGTTGTGAATAAGGAAGGAGGCATTGTGACATATGCTGCGGCTACATAAACATCGCCTTGAGGAATGGGGTCACCAACTGACAAGTCGCCTCCAAAATCAAATCCAACAATTGGGTTCCAAACTATGGTGAAGTTATATTTGTAGTGAGTTCCACATCGCTCATCTAAAAATTTTTTTAATTCCAAACGCAGCATCTCTGTAAAATTTTGAGTCAGTATATTCACTCTATACCCCAGAATCTTGAATTGACATGCAACACATTCGACGCATAAATCAGCATAAGTGCGATGAAGTTGCTCCCTCATTAGTAAATTATCAATGATTGACGTAAGCAAACCTTCCTGTTGAGTGTCTATTCCTAAACTACTAATTACTCTCTCTCCATTTAGGTGTGAGAATTTGTTCACTTTGCATACCATTAATTGATGCAATATCTCGTAGGCCTTTTCCTCGTTTTCCTTTTCCACATAGGTTTCCTTGGATATATCGCTGGTGAAGGCAGGCATTAATATTGCTCCAGAAATGGATACCATCAAACAGAAGAGAATAGCATCTTGCATAACTGATATGCCCTTCCTACTCCCCATTATTTTTTTAAATATTCTCTCCACTCACTCACCTCCCCATATCATCACTGTAAGTACACCTGGTACTGTCTGAGCCTCATTAATATAAACGGGGAGCTGTTTTGATGCGGATACAATATTCTTATCCGAAGGAATGTTGGTCCATTTTAGAGGTGCACCACATCCTTCATATTCCAGTTTTAAACCAAATCCTATCCCAATTATCCCACTCTCTTTAATTATGGACTCGAAGTTATCAGTACTTTCTGCAAATTTTGTTTTGTCAATTACACCTCCTGATTTTATAATCCCCTCTTTTTCTAGAATTCCTCCTGAAGAAGTTAACTTTTCCAACACAAAATTTGCCTCCTCATATTTGTCAATACTTTTCATCCTTTCATCATGTACATGATATACTCCTACAATCAATGCAAAAAAGAGAGAAAATCCTACCATAACTATCATCAAGGCAGGAAGAGAGGTAAATTCTTCTGATATACCTCTTTCATCATTGATAAAGGATGACATATTCTTTCCTCCCCTCTTCGGTATATACAATCATCTTTTCCAGATATACCGGACTGTTAGTATCCAACTTTAGAGGTGTTACTGCATATTTTTTCAATGCCTCGTTGAATTTTTCATTTATTATGTCACTCTCTGCTTTTCTGGAGGGGGAAGAGCCATCGCGATTTTCACCTAGTAAACTTCCTATGCATGTGTAAAATCCTTTGGCGCCTTTTTCGTTCAACATTTCTGGATTGATCCATGGATGTATAAGAAGAGGTTTTCTTACAACAATCTCCTTTTTGAATTTGCCATCATATCTTTTTAAAGTGACATAATCTGGAGAGATGTACACTTCATAATAATAGCTTTTTTCCGGGAATAAATAAGTGGTTTTTTCTGGGAAATCCCTTAAGTCCATAAATTCTATGAAAGTTGCAAAGTTTGATGCCATTACCTTGGCTTCTGCTGCCTTCTCCCAGTCAGAATAAAATGCAAGGCTGGCAATGGATGCCATCAAAACTCCTACAGCTATAAGAAGGGCTATTTGTGTAAGTAACCATGTCACCACACCTCTTTTATCCCGTAGGAGAGATTTTAACATATTTTTCCCCCTCTCCATTTTTAAACAGGTAGAGAACAACCTCTTTTGTATTTCCGTATATGACCACTTGACCTCCATCTTCTCCAGTAAATTTGACATTTTTTGCAAAGCCATCCCATTTTTCTCCCCATTTCATTATTATATAATAGTTACCAGCCAGAATTTTTTCAGAAGAGCCAAAGACAATCTTCTCAACACCGCTTGGTATATCTATTTCAAGTGTTATTTTTGTGCCATCATCTCCTGTTGAATACATAAGTTCTGCTTCTTTAACAATCTTATCTACTTCTTTTATTGCTTCCTTTAACTGATAATCTCTGTACATCTTCTGCGCAGAGACAAATATTAGTGAGATTACTATTAGAGCAACTATTGCTGCTATCACATATTGGATAGGAAGCTCGAATACTCCCCCTCTATCTTTTAATAGCCCTTTGATCATCTTCTCGAAACATTTATAAGATATGTTTTCAAGGCGGTGGCGGTGAGCAGCACCAATCCTATAAACATTACAAATGGAGGCGAAATAACCAACTCCTTATATCCCTCAAAGAGCAATATTGCTATCAAGAATGCAAGAAATCCACCGATGAGCCCTGTTACTTCAAATGGAACCTCTATTTTTCCCACCTTTACGGTAGCCGTCGCTTTCCGAATCTTTTCAAGACGCTCCAATCTTCTTTCTATATTAGCTAGATGTTTTGCGTACCCGTTTGAAATTTCTCCTCCTCTCTTTTTTAATGAGATAACGACTTCCTTACTTTCTGTGTTGGGCATGACTATACCTTTACTACCTTTTATTTTTTCTATCTCTTTTCTAATAAGACTTATTTCCTGTTCCATTTTGGAGACATATCCTCTTACAGATTCATATCCCTCTGCTTTGGTATCCTCTCCAAATTTAGTCATTTTAAATGGTTCACCTGATAATCTTCTCTCTATGGCATCTACCCTTTTCTCCAAACTATCTAAATTCTGCTTAAATTTCTGAATCCAATTTGTTATTTGCCCTAACTCCTTGCTTTCTTTACTTTTTGATTGAGCATCCTTTTCCCCAAATTTTATTTTCATCCTATCCTCTCACAACCTTTATAGCATCTTCTTGGTAGAATTGGGTGTAACATCCTGCTGCGTTTACTTCTATATCCAAATATCCTTCGTTTCTAAATTCCGGGAGTTCTATACTTATTTCAAACGCAATCTCTCCCTTATCGTCTGTTTTTCCAGATACTGCCTCTCCTAATCCTGTTATAACAACATTTGCATTTTTTACAACATTTCCTCTATTATCTGTCACATAAATCTTTATTGGATAGTATTCCTGTCCTTCATTTAACACTATCACTTCTGGAGTCCAAAAAACCTCTAACCCTTCTTTATGCCAGCAAGTTGTGAATAGAAAAGACGTTATCACGCCCACAGCTGCTCCACCTACTATTATAGTAACAACGAGTCGCAGAGGCAGATCCTCCAATCCCCTGATGTCTCTTATCATAAATGCTATCCAACTCTGGCTATCACAATAAAGTTTTCTTCGTTATATTCGTGATAACCCGAGGCAGTTACCGTAACATCCATATATTCTTTATTTTCGTTGGCATTCAGTTTGACATTTTGTACAGTTATTGTGACCGTTCCGTCATCACCTGTTTTACCTGAACCTGCACCGTTTGCACCTGTTAAAGTCACCGTAGCCCCAGAGACAGGATCTCCTTCGCTATTTGTCACCTTTACAACAACATTAAAACTTATGTCTGATATTTCCCCTGCCCCGCTTACGGTATAAAGATTTCCTTCCTGTCCACCTACAGAAATACATTCCACATTTAAA
Organism: Thermoplasmata archaeon; assembly: GCA_021162065.1. Taxonomy (GTDB): domain Archaea; phylum Thermoplasmatota; class E2; order UBA202; family JdFR-43; genus JAGGZK01. Next base: position 27,203 of record JAGGZK010000059.1, on the reverse strand, counting down.
GTGTCCTTTGGATTCACCATATTTAGCATTGCTAGTATAGCCGCAAGAACAGCAACTGCCACAACCACGATTATTATTAACCTCATAGGCAGTCCTTCAATTCCTCTTCTATCCATAAACCACCTATTCTTAAACATTGTCTCCCTCAATATTTGAAATAAAAATTGGTATTAAAATTTTTTTGACAAAGTAAACTTTTAACCCCCCGTCGTCTCAATCTTTCTTTTGTTCCATAATTCTCTCAAGAAGTTCTTTTTCAGATAAATAAAAAAACTTAATAATCAACACTTGATTTGGGAATATGGAGGTAATCACATTTGTCGCAGGGGTTATTGTGGGGATTGTCGCTGTTTCGATAGCAGTAGAGTTTGCATGGAAAAAAAGTTTACCCGAGAAAACCTGCAAACTGACGAGAAAATGGAACCTGAACGAGTTAAAAAGCCCTTTAATTGCAACTGAAAAACTTCTGGTGGATGCCCCAGGAAATGCCCGAGTGGTGGTGGCATCGCCCAGTCCTCAGGCAAAAAATGCCAGAGAAAATCCCGATGTAATGGTAAATTTTGCCGTGGGGCTTAACAAGGCATATCTGTTTGCGGGCGAGATAAAGGAGGGCCAGATTGCAATGGTGACGTCCGATGAGGAGATAATGAAGGAACTGAAAGACATATTCTATGATTTTTACAGAAAACATGAGAAGGTGAAACCGTATGTTGCCACCGGAAAGGGAGTGGTTAAAATAAGAGGTATTGTGAGGACTGTTTTTCCTTACAGGGAAGGCTACATGATGCGGGTTTCCTATGAAAAAGGACTTGTTGGGGTAATATTGAAGGAAAAGATGGATGTTGAGGGAAAAAGGGTTGAGATAGAGGGAGAGATGAAGGAGTATCCCTTTATAAATCCCCACAGGATAACAGTTCTGGATTAAATGAGCATACTGATAAAGGATTCGGTTATCGTCACCCAAGATGCGGAGAGAAGGATACTAAAAGGGGATGTTTACATAGAGGACGATATAATAGTGGAAATAGGAAAAGTAAATACAGAAGCGGATTTTGTAATAAAAAACAGAATAGTGATACCTGGGCTAATAAACATGCACACTCATCTTCCCATGACTCTCTTGCGTGGATATGGAGATGACTTGCCCTTGGAAGAATGGCTTACCACGAGAATATGGCCTGTTGAAGCCAAATTGGAGGAACATCATATTTCCATAGGCACAAAGCTTGCTCTCATTGAGATGATATCCACTGGCACCACATGCTGCAGCGACATGTATTTTTTTGAGGATGTGATTGCCAGAGAGGCGGAGAAGTTTGGCCTGAGATGTTATGCCGGATTCAGCATCATAGATTTTGACACTCCAGAAATGAAAAAGGAGATGTTGCTACCCGAATGCGATAACTTCATCAGAAGATGGAAGGGAAATAACATGGTAGTGCCTGTGGTGGCTCCCCATTCCACCTATACCTGCTCACCGGAAACCCTGGAGGGAGCAAAGGAGATAGCAAATAGGCACGATGTCCCCATCCATATTCATTGCTCCGAGACGAGGACGGAGATATATGATGTGATGAACAGATACAGTGTCCGCCCTCTGGAGCAGATAAAAAAATATGAGTTGTTGGGGGAAAAAACAATGCTGGCCCATTGCGGGTGGATAACCAAGGAGGAGGTTAGGGAGATTGCATCCAGTGGAGCATGCGTTGTGCACAATCCTGTGAGCAATATGAAACTTGCAACAGGCGGATATACTCCGCTGCCAGAATTGTTTGATGCCGGAGCAGTGGTCACGTTGGGCACCGATGGGGCGGCCAGCAACAATAAACTGGATATGTTTGAAACTATGAAATTCGCTGCCCTCATACATAAACATCACAGGTGGGATGCCTCCATAGTTAATGCTCAACAAACATTAGATATGGCAACGATAAATGCTGCAAGGTTTCTGGGGATAAATGCGGGAAGCATTGAGGAAGGAAAAAAGGCAGATGTTGTGTGCCTTGACATGGCTTCTCCAAATCTTTTACCCAGGCATAACATTATTTCCCACATAGTTTATGCCGCCTCTGGCTTCAATGTGAGTGATGTTGTTATAGATGGCAGAATGATAATGAAGGAAAGAGAAATTCTCAATGTTGATGTGGAAAAAATATATGAGGAAGTGGAAAGGCTTAAGGAAGAACTGGTGGAATAGTTAAGATGCTTTTTCCATCTTATTACGCTTTTTTTAAAGCCAGGTGAGTCAAAGCATAACAACCTTTATATAACACTAAAAGTTGGAGCAAGATGAAAAGCATAAGGTTGCTTGCTGGTGCGGTGATGTTGGCAGTAATGTTAATCTCTGTTGGTTGTGTGGAGGAGAAGGAAGCCAAGACATTTTCCATGGGGGAATTCATCCAGATAGTATCCAATTATAATAGAACCATACTGAACCAGACAAAGGAAGTTTTTTACAATTTTTCCTCTTTGAATGACAATGATGAAGTAATAATAGAGGATGTGATACATAATTTGACGTATGACTCTGAGAATAATTATACCGCTCTCTATTGCATAACAGATTTGAATAATTCTCTCCCATTTTCAGGCAATATAACCGACAAATTTCAGGAAGGGGACCATATTAAAATAGACCTCCATATAGTAAGGGATACATTTCCCTATCCATACGATCAGACATGGACCATAAGCATACAGACGATAGAAGAAGGATGGGATAGGGGCATCCATACCTTTATTCCCATATCATCGGACTCCATAACCAAAATATAGCCGTTTCTCCAGAAAATAAAATAAGTCAATTTGCATTATCTCAATGGCAATGGTGGAACGGGCATTATAATGAAGATAAGCAAATACATGCCGGAGGTCATCTGCAGTTTGCCCTGGGATGTGCAGAGACTCATCTGGATTGCCTTTCATTATCAGCATCGCATAGGGGCCCACTGTAAGAGTTACTGGTGGAGTGGAGACGAAGGCAATGTGGAAAAACTGGATAAATACGTGCATGCCTATGAAAGGGTAAAGGAGTTGATAAAGAAATTATGTGCGAGAAGAGGTATAGAGGAAATATGCGTGGTGGAATCAGAGGGAATCATCGTGGAGGAGGTTTTTTGACACCACCTCCATTCCTCCAACCTAAAATTTATAAATAGTTGTATATACAACTTTTATGGTATCCCCGGGCAAGATGATATCCCGCATATACTGGTGCACCCAGGCATACATGGAGAAGAAACTTGGCATCTATGGGATAGGGAGTGGAGAGGTTGCCATTTTGATGACACTGCATAAAGAGGATGCCCTTACCCAGGGAGAAATAGCGGAAAAAATACATGTTGATAAGGCAACCGTTTCCCGTGAGGTGAGGAAACTATTAAGAAATGGATATCTGGAGAGGAAAAGAGATGAAAAGGACAGAAGGAGGCACATAATCTCCCTTTCCCCTGAGGGGAGAAAGATTATCCCGGAAATAAAAAAAGTTCTTCTGGAATGGAAGAAGATTCTGCTGCATGGATTCAGCAAGGAGGAAAGAGCATTCATAATGAAGGCCATAGAAAAAATGGAGCAAAACGCCATAAAGGCGATGGAGGCGATGAAATGATGGAGGGGATGACGGAAGGTGTAAAAACCCTCCTTGGCAATCCCAGAAAGGCGATAATAAAGATATCCATTCCAATGATAATAGGGATGTCAGCCCAGATGATATATAATCTGGTGGATGCCATATGGGTTTCTGGCTTAGGGGCGGATGCCCTCGCCGCCGTCGGCTTCTTCTTCCCTTTCCTTTTCCTTTTGATGGCCCTCTCCACAGGCATAGGCATAGGAGGCAGTTCCGCCATTTCCAGGAAGATAGGGGAGAAGAATAAGAGGGATGCTGATGATGTGGCTGTTCATTCCATACTGCTGGGCATTCTCATATCTCTTCTTGTGGGCATACCCTTTGCCCTGCTTTCCCCTCAGATTTTTTCCGGCATGGGGGCTGGAGAAACAACGGAGATGGCCGTTTCATATGCAAGGATTCTATTTGCAGCCTCCCCCTTCCTCTTCTTTTCAAGCATATCAAATGGAATTCTGCGGGGGGAAGGAGATGCAAGACGCTCCATGTACGCCATGCTCCTCGGCTCCATTGTGAACATTTTCCTGGATCCCATAATGATTTACTTGCTTGATATGGGGGTTGCTGGTGCCGCCTGGGCCACCGCCATATCCATTTTCCTCACCTCCATGATGATGTTCTACTGGCTTTTCATGAGGAGGGATACCTTCGTTTCCATCCACCTGAACTCCTTCAGATTTGACTGGAGAATAATAAGGGAAATAATGAAGGTCGGATTGCCCGCCTCCGCCATCCAGCTCTCCATGTCCTTTTCCATGATTGCACTAAATCTCATTGTGGTGAGGGCGGGCGGCACGGACGGCGTGGCGGTATTCACCACCGGATGGCGTATTGTGATGATAGGCACACTTCCTCTCATGGGTATAGCAGCTGCAGTTACCGCGGTGACAGGCGCCGCCTATGGGGCAAGGGATGCGGAGAAACTGGACACCGCCTTTCTATACGCCGTGAGAATGGGGTTTGTGATTGAGATGGTGGTCGCCATCCTTACCTACCTTTTTGCGCCCTGGATTGTTGCGCCCTTCACATCCTCATCTGGCTCAGCAAGAATAGAGGGAGAACTGATAGATTTTCTGAGAACCATAGTTTTTTTCTATCCCTTTGTAACCTTCGGTATATTCTCCTCGGCCATGTTCCAGGGTGTGGGCAAAGGAATAAATTCGCTGACAGTCACACTTTTCAGAACCATAGTGCTTACCATCCCACTCACCTATGTGATGGGTATAGAAATGGGGATGGGACTGGAAGGAGTATGGAGGGGCATAGTAATGGGAAACAGCATTGCCGCCACCCTGAGTTTCATATGGGGAAAGTGGTATGTGAATCGCCTGAAGAAATTGTATTGCAGCCCGTAATCATCTCCTGTATGTGGCACTCCATTAGATGTGAAAGGTAGGAAACCCGTTACTGGTGTGATTAATAAAAGCTGTTTCAACCGTAAGACAGAACGGTTCTGCACCCATGGTTTGTTTGGTGTTAGTGGTGAAAGGGTTGAAAAGGTTATTCTTTGGGTATGTTTTCTTCCATAACCATCTCAAATCTCACTGGAAGTTGAGTAAAAAATCGAGTAGAATTGGATAAAAAACGGTGTGGCACCAGCTATGAGTTGTGATGTTGCAGAAGTCAATATTTCCTCTACGAAGTTTTAACATTTCAGCAACTCTAAACTAGTGGAATGTCTCCAATGAAAAAGAAAAGAGATGGATGATATTCATGTCTCTTTATGTTTTGACGAGGAAAATTGAAAAGATTTTTTATGGACAGAATAAAGTTCCTATAAACTGAGAAGAAATATCGGGAAAGCAAAAATGTCTTCCATCATGCCATCACTAATAAATAGTCCAACATATTTCATTATTAAAATGCACGAAAAGGCAGTTATAAAGGAGTTAAAAAGGAAGGCGCTACAGATAAGAAAATGGGTCATAGAATCCGTTTATCAGGCAGGTTCAGGCCATCCGGGAGGGAGTTTATCCATAGCAGATATGATGGCCTGCCTTTATTTTCATGAGATGCGTCACAATCCGAAAAATCCGGCGTGGGAGGACAGGGACAGATTGGTTCTTTCAAAGGGGCATGCGGCCCCCGCTTTATATGCCGCTTTGGCCCTCGCCGGCTATTTCGATGTGGAAGAATTGAAGAATTTAAGGAAAATAGGCCATTTTCTTCAGGGCCATCCATGCATGAAGAAGGTGCCCGGCGTTGACATGTCCACCGGCTCCTTGGGTCATGGGCTGGGGGCAGGCGTTGGCATGGCGCTTGCTGCAAAGCTTGATAAAAGAGATTACAGAGTTTTTGTTATTCTGGGCGATGGGGAAATACAAGAAGGAAGCATATGGGAGGCGGCCAATGCTGCATCCCATTACAAACTTGATAATTTAATAGCCATTCTGGACAGAAACAAGTTGCAGATTGATGGGCCCACGGAGGAGATAATGCATCTTGAGCCCATAGCATGGAGATGGCAGGCCTTCGGCTGGGAGGTGGTGGAAATAGATGGGCACGACATTGAGGAAATACTCCACACATTTCATGAGATAAGGCACAATGAGAAGCCCACGCTGATAATAGCCAACACGGTGAAGGGGAAGGGCGTATCTTTCATGGAAGGCACCCTATCATTTCATGGAAAGCCACCCAGCGAGGAGCAATATGTGAGGGCAATGAGTGAACTGGAGCAGGCGGAGGGTGAGTTAAATGATTGAGGCCCGCATAACTGAGAAAAGAAGAAATCTGAGGGATGCATATAGCTCGGCGTTGATCTCTCTTGGGGAAAAGAATGAGAATGTCGTTGTCCTCGATGCAGATTTGGCACTATCAACAAAAACCAAGAGGTTCGGCACCGTTTTTCCAGAGAGGTTCTTCGACATGGGTATTGCAGAGGCAACCATGATGGATGTTGCCGCAGGCCTGGCAACATGCGGAAAAATAGTTTTTGCTTCCACCTTTGCCGTCTTTGCCACAGGAAGAAGTTATGATTCCATAAGGCAGTCAATAGCATATCCAGAGTTGAATGTAAAAATAGTGGCAACCCATTCCGGCATTTCTGTAGGAGGAGATGGGGCAAGCCATCAGATGCTGGAAGACATGGCTTTAATGAGAGCATTGCCAAACATGCGGGTCATAGCCCCTGCGGATGCCACAGAAATGGAGGATGTGGTTTTTAAAATAGCAGAGGCAGATGGGCCGTTCTATGTGAGAATAGGGAGGGAGGATGCGCCAATAATATTCGAAAGCCATGGGCATTTTGAAATCGGGAAAGGGTATGAAATAAGGAAAGGGAAAGATGTGGCGATAATAGCAACTGGCACCATGACGGCAGAGGCATTGAGGGCCTATGATATCCTCGAAAAGAGGGGTATAGAGGCAATGCTCATCCACATGCCCAGCATAAAGCCCATTGATGAAAAACTCATCAGAAAAGCAGCAAAGGAAACAGGGGCGATAATAACATGTGAGGAGCATACCATAATAGGTGGATTGGGAGACGCAGTGGCGATGGCAATGCATGATGAGCCCGTGCCGTTATACAGAATAGGTGTCAATGATGTATTTGGAGAGAGTGGAGGAGCGCGGGAACTAATGGAGAAGTACGGTCTGACAGCAGAGAACATTGCTGAGAAGGCGGAAAAGATGGTGAACAGGAAAAAATAGTCCCATATTTTAATTTATTAATGAACTTTTCATGCCTTATTGATAAATTATAGAAGAGAAGAAGGCGTTTAGAGTTTTTATATAAAATTGTTATAAAATTAGCCAAAGATTATCCCAAAAATACAAATTTTTGTTTTATTTTTATATATATGAAAACTTTTAAATAAAATAAGTGTAATACCGTCAATGAACATAACCCGAAAGATACTTCGGGAGCATCTTCTGGAAGGCGAGTTGGAGCCCGGAGAGGAGATTGCCATAAAAATTGATCAGACATTGACCCAGGACGCCACGGGAACGATGGCGTATCTGGAACTTGAGGCAATGGGCGTGCCAGAGATAAAAACAGAGTTGAGCGTGAGTTATGTTGATCACAATACGCTGCAGACGGATTTTAGAAATGCAGATGATCACCGCTATCTCCAGAGTGTGGCGGCAAAATACGGCATCTACTTTTCAAGACCCGGCAACGGAATATGCCATCAGATCCATCTTGAAAGGTTTGCAGCCCCTGGAAAAACATTGCTGGGGAGCGACAGTCATACCCCCACGGCGGGAGGAATGGGGATGATTGCCATAGGGGCCGGTGGCCTGGATGTGGCAGCGGCTATGGCAGGCGAGCCATTTTATATGAAAATGCCAAAGGTGGTGAAAATCCATCTCGAAGGGAAATTGCAGCCCTTTGTGACGGCCAAGGATATCATACTTGAAGTGCTTCGCAGGATAGGTGTCAAGGGAGGAGTGAACAAAATACTGGAATATGGTGGCCCGGGAGTGGCAACTCTTACAGTGCCGGAAAGGGCGACCATAACAAACATGGGGGCTGAGACAGGCGCTACCACAAGCATTTTTCCAAGCGATGAAATGACCAGGAAATTTTTAAAGGCGCAGGGAAGGGAGGATATATGGAAAGAAATCAAGGCAGATGAGGATGCCGACTATGATGAGGTCATTGAGATATATCTCGATGAACTCGAGCCGATGATTGCCCTTCCCCACAGCCCGGGAAATGTTAAAAAAGTTAGGGATGTGGAAGGGAGAGAGGTGCAACAGGTTGCCATAGGCAGCTGCACCAACTCCTCTCTCCGCGACTTAAAGGTGGTGGCGAACCTTCTGAAAGGTAAAAAAGTGCATGAGAGGGTGAGTATGGTTGTAGCCCCTGGCTCCAGGCAGGTGATTCTTCATTTAATAGAGACGAGGGAACTAAGCCATATAGTGAGGGCAGGGGCAAGAATTCTGGAGAATGCCTGCGGGCCGTGCATAGGCATGGGACAGGCGCCACCCAGTGGTGGCACAAGCGTGAGAACCTTCAATCGAAATTTCCTGGGAAGGAGCGGAACAAAGGATGCCATGGTTTATCTCGCTTCTCCCGAAACGGCAGTAGCATGTGCAATATATGGTGAAATAAGGGACCCGAGAGAACTAGGGGACTATCCAAAAATTGATTTGCCGGAGAAATTCATCATAGATGACAGCATGATAATTCCGCCACCTGCTGAAAGGGAAAACATAGAAGTGGTGAGGGGACCCAACATAAAGCCACTTCCGGAATTTGCTCCTCTCCCTCCCATACTTGAGGGGGAGGTTTTAATAAAAGTAGGGGACGATATAACCACAGACCACATACTGCCGGGAGGGGCAAAGATACTTCCATTAAGAAGCAACATACCAGAGATAAGCAAATACACCTTCAGCATAATAGACGAGAATTTCTACAGCAGGGCCATGGAGAAGAAGGGCGGTTTTATTGTGGGCGGCGAAAACTATGGTCAGGGATCGAGCAGAGAGCATGCTGCCATAGCCCCCAAATACCTGGGTATAAAGGCAGTCATTGTGAAATCCTTTGCCAGGATACACAGGGCCAACCTCATCAACTTCGGCATCATGCCACTGATCTTTGATAACCCCGAGGATTACGATAAGATAGAGCAGGGCCACAAACTGAAGATAGATTATAGCGGTGTTGACAGCGGCAAACTCATCCTCCAGAACCTCACCACCGGAGAGGAATATCCAATCCATCATGACCTCAGCGAGAAGGAACTTGAAATCATAAAGGTTGGTGGCCTTCTGCCATGGATAAAGAAGAAGCAGGAGGGGTAAGGAATGAAGATAGAGAAGGAGGTAACTGTTGGAACTGAGGAGAGGGAAGACCTTCTCCTCACCCTCAAACCCAATCCAGAGGGCGGCATAAAGATAGAGATCACAGGCAAGGGAGCATGGCAGTTCAAGGACGAGATCCGATCTGCTGTTGAGAGTGTGCTGAAGGAAATGGGAGTTGAGGATGCGATAGTGGAGATAAAGGATAACTGGGCCTTTGATTATACCATCAGGGCCAGAACAAGGGCAGCAGTCCTTGCCGCAATGGGGGAGGTGTGAAAATGGCATATAAACTCAGGAGGAGCCGCATATATGTGCCTGGCAACAGGCCCAGGATGCTGTCAACCTGCGGTCTTTTTGGAGCAGATGCAGTAACAATAGATCTGGAAGACAGTGTTGCCCCGGATCAAAAACTCGCAGCGAGATGGCTCGTTGCAGAGGCACTGAAGGAACTTGACTTTGGCAAGAGTGAAATCACAGTGAGAATAAACTCCCTGAGCACTCCCTGGGGAATGAAGGACCTTGAGGCGATCATTCCAACTAAAAGGGTTGAGGTCATCTACCTTCCAAAGGCGGAGAGCGCGGAGGACATAAAACAGCTCGACTCCGTGCTGGAGAAACTTGAGAAGGAAAACGATATCCCCATGGGGCAGACAAAGATAATACCCATTCTGGAGAGTGCTAAGGGAATATGGTTCGCCTACGATATTGCCACCGCCTCAGACCGGGTTGTCGCTCTATCCTTCGGAGGAGAGGACTACACAAGGGACATTGGCGGTGAGCGCACACCAGAGGGAACAGAACTTCTCTGGGCCCGCAGCCAGCTTGTAGCAGCGGCCAAGGCGGCTGGAAAGCAGGCCCTTGACACAGTGCATTCAGATATCAGTGACCTTGAAGGACTGTATAAAAATGCGGTCATGATGAAGAAGATGGGATTTGACGGCAAGGCGGCGATCCATCCAAACCAGATTCCAGTGATACACGAGGCATTCAACCCCACACAGGAGGAGATTGACTACGCCCTCAGGGTTATGGAGGCCATAGAAAAGGCCAAGGCCAGTGGCTCTGGCGTCGTCGCCTTGGGCAGAAAGATGATAGACAAGCCAGTGGCGGAGAAGGCGGAGAGAGTGCTTATGATCGCCTATCTTGCCGGTATGATAAAGGAGGATGAACTGCCAGAAAGCATAAGGGAATCCATAGTGAAGGAGGGAGAGTAATGGTGAAGAATGCAGTTGGTCGTGATATTCCTGAAGAGATCGCAGGGATGAAACTCATCCCATTTAAGGGTGCTTTTGCCCATGTGCCAGAGGGAAGAAAGGTAGCTCCAAAACTTGGCTATGTTGCCTCACCAGATAAAAGAAATAAGGTTGTAAAGGGCATAGAGGAGGCAATAAAAAAGGTTGGTCTCAGTGATGGCATGACCATATCGTTCCATCATCACTTCCGTGATGGTGACATGGTAATGAACATGGTACTGGAGGCCGCAATGAAACTCGGCATAAAGGACCTCACACTCGCACCGTCTTCCACATTCCCGTGCCAGGAGGATACGGTGCTGAGGGCCATAAAGACAGGCACACTGAAGTATATTGAGGGTGGTTCATACAGGGGCAAAATAGGGCAGGCAGTTTCATCCGGTGTGTTTGATAAACCAGTCAGGCTCAGGAGCCATGGTGGCAGGGTCAGGGCCATTACATCTGGCGACATACACATAGATGTGGCCTTCATCGGTGCGCCATCATCTGACTATGCAGGAAATTGCAATGGCCTCTTTGGACCACATGCCTGTGGGTGCATACAGTACAGCGTGCCAGACGCACACTACGCAGAAAAGGTAGTTGTCGTGACCGACAATCTCGTTGAATACCCGTGCACGCCAATAGAAATCAGCGAGCAGTATGTTGATGTCGTTGCCCTTGTTGACCAGATAGGTGATCCAAATAAAATTGTCAGTGGTACATTGAGGATAACAAAGAGCCCAACAAGGTTGAAGATAGCCAGAGATGCAGTTAAATTGGCACATATCACTGGCCATATATATGACGGCTGTTCATTCCAGGCGGGTGCGGGTGGAATATCCCTTGCCTTCACAAAGTTCTTGGGTGAACTGCTTGAGAAGGAAGGGTATGTGGCCTCATGGGCAATGGCCGGCACGACAAAGTTCCTCGTGGATATACTCAGGAAGGGACATGTCAAGAAGGTCCTCACTGGACAGGCCTTTGATACTGCCGCAATTGAATCCATGCAGAACGATAGGAACCACTTCTTTGCAGGAATAGACCACTACGCACATGTCCATGGAAAGGGATGTCTTGTCAACAACCTTGATGTCATCGTCCTTGGGGCAACAGAGGTTGATGTGAATTTCAATGTCAACACGGTCACATTCTCCAATGGTATGCTATCGCATCCAATAGGTGGCCATCAGGATACTGCGGCAGGTGCAAAGTTGACTATAATCACAGCACCATTGATGAGGGGAAGGCTGCCAATAATAGTGGATGAGGTTACCACAGTCACCACACCCGGAGAGACTGTTGATGCCGTTGTGACTGAGTATGGCATAGCGATAAACCCCAGAAGGGACGATCTGATGGAGAAAGTCAAAGGTTCTGACCTGAATATTGTTGATATTGAGGATCTGAAGAAACTGGCATATCGGAAGGCAGGTATAAAGGAACAGAAGAAACCTGACTGGGATGATGAGATAGTCGCCCTGGTGGAGTACAGGGATGGCACCATCATAGATGTTGTCCGTAAAGTAAAGGGACTTGAGAACCCACTGGATAAAATAGAATGAGGTGGTAGAATGGTAGAGGAAAAGTATAAAGAGGATATAGAGAAGGCCAAGGAGCATTTTGCTCAATTGGTGATGGAGCAACTTGAGCGCGTAGAGCGCCTGAAAAATGAATCTGACTGGATAGATTACAGCACACTGAAGCCCATTATAATCGGATTCATTGGTGGCGATGGCATTGGGCCATACATTGCAAAGGAAGCCCGCCGTGTGCTGGAGCATATGCTGAAGGATGAAATTGAGAGTGGCAAGGTAGAGATGCGCAATATTGAGGGGCTCACAATTGAGAACCGCGCAAAGGTAGGTAAGGCCATACCTGATGACGTCCTTGAGGAGATAAAGAAATGCCATGTTTTGCTTAAAGGTCCTACAACGACGCCGAAGAAGGGAGATGGAATGCCCAATATAGAGAGTGCCAATGTTGCTTTGAGAAGAGAGTTAGATTTGTTCGCCAATGTAAGGCCCGTTAGAGTGCCTGAGGAAGGCATAGACTGGGTGATAGTGAGAGAAAATACCGAAGGAGCTTACATGCTCGGAAGTAAAGGAATAGAGGTCACTCCCGACCTCGCCATCGATTTTCGAGTGATAACATCCCAAGGAGCGGAGAGGATAATAAGATATGCCTTTGAATATGCGAGAAAAAATGGAATAAACAGGGTTACTGTGGTAACGAAAGCAAATGTTATCAAAACAACGGACGGCAAATTTCTGGAGATTGCCGAAAGAGTTGCAAAGGAATATCCTGAGGTGGAATGGGACGACTGGTTCATCGACATAATGACCGCCAAAATTCTTGATCCAGCCAGGAGAAAAAACTTCAGGGTGATGGTGATGCCCAATTTATACGGCGACATAATAAGCGATGAGGCGGCACAGATACAGGGGGGTGTGGGCACAGCAGGAAGTGCCAACATAGGCAAAAGATATGCCATGTTCGAAGCCATTCATGGAACTGCATTGAGGATGGTTGAGGAGGGAAGAGCAAAGTATGCCGATCCGGTGAGCATGATAAGGGCGGCAGCGATGATGCTGAACCACATTGGTTACACGGATAAGGCAAGAAAACTCAATATGGCCTTGGATATATGCACCCAGTATGAAAGGAAAATTACCATAACTGGAAGGAGTGACGGGGCAACTACAGAAGAACTCGGAGAGTATATAATGAATACACTGCTTGACGCTCGATTAGAGGAGAGATGGAAGGCATATACAGAAAAAATCTCCTCCTAACTCTTTCCTTTTTGTCCTAGTTTTGCCGCTACTTCCAAATTTTCCATCAAAAAATTATTTATTCCTTCCATCCTTTTCAAATCATGCAGATATTTGTGGATACAGCGGACATAGAGGAGATAAAGGAAGCAAAGAAGTGGGGAATAGTCGATGGAGTGACAACGAATCCCTCTCTCATAAAGAAGGCGGTGGAGAAGTTAAAAAGCAGGGGCACGGAAATAAGCATGGAGGAATACATAAAGGAAATATGTAAAAGTGTGGATGGTCCTGTAAGCCTGGAGGTTAAGGGAATAACGGCGGAGGAAATGATAAGGGAGGCGGAAACGCTGCATAAAAAATTTAATGGAGTAAACAACAATGTTGTGATAAAGATTCCAGTCAATACAGCCATGCAGGAAGAAGATGAAATTTTCGAGGGAATAAAGGCGGTAAAGCAGTTGGAAAGTAAGGGCATACCGACAAATGTAACTCTCGTAATGAACCCAACGCAGGCACTGCTGGCTGCAAAGGCGGGAGCCAGCTATGTGAGCCCTTTTTTGGGAAGAATAGATGATTATATAAGGGATAACTTGGGAATAGAGCACGGGAAATGGGATGTTTTCGATGGCGCATTGCTGAGAAAAGTGGAGGAGGGGATGAGAAATGCTGATGGAGATGATGGGGAGAGATACAAAAAGATGGCATCCATTTCTTTTTCCGACGATGGCATCTACGATGGCATTGAATTTGTGGAGAGCATAGTGAAGATATATCGCGCCTATAACTTCAAAACGAAGATAATTGCAGCAAGCGTTAGAAATGTTTTGCAGGTAAGGAAGGTGGCGGAGATGGGTGTGGATATAGCAACAATACCCTTTAAAGTGATAAAAGAAATGATAAATCATCCCAAAACCATTGAGGGCATGAAAAAATTCACCCAGGACGTGGTGGAAGAATACAGGGCGATTTTTGAGGAATAGGATGGAATTTGCCATAAACACAGCAAATTATGGAGTAGATAACCGCTTCATCTATATCTCATTCCTATAAATGAGGCAAAATGCTGCAACCATTCCTGCCATTTCTTTTTGCCCTTTCTGAAAATCAGGAGGGCCCGGGCCGGGATTTCCAAAGGATTGCATTTTTGGCAAAGCAAAGGAGATGCAACCCTCTATTTGAACCCGGGACAGGGGATCCACAGTCCCCTATGTTGCCGCTACACCACCCGGGCCATCCAAATATGAAAAAGAGACATCTATTTCAATATTTCTTTTGCTCTCCCCAATAAAAGAAGACGGCAAAGAGAAGGGCGGCGAATATGATGGAAATTGCTTTTCCCTTTTCCAGAAATTCATTATCCAAAAGATAATGGCTATAAACTTCATTGATAGTGAAAAGGTAATAATAATAGGGAAGTATGATGACTGCGGTCAAGCAAAAGCTCTTTATTATGCGGAGAAGAAAAGCAAGGTTGTAATTCCTTATTGAAGGAAATGGGGTTAGGAATATTGCAATGCCAAGCAGAATGGCATAAATAAATGCAAAATATTCAATGGTTATCCATTCGGGAATATCTTGGCTGGGATTCATTCTAACATGAATATAGAGGATATTGTTTATAACAACAGAAATAAAGAAAGAAATCACAAATGCCCTGAAGGAGCGCATCGCAAATTCTTTCGCCTCCACGAAACTAATTTCCCGCTGAATAATAAATGTTTCGAATGAATCGCTTAAAACAAAAATGGAGAAAGATTATGAATGACAGGAAAGCAGAATGTTTCTGCCGCCTGCCAATCATCTTTAATAATCTTCTGTTTCCCCAAAATCTGGAAGACGCCTATTTCTTCAACCTCACTTCAATTTCCATGAAGTCATGGGCCACATATGAGGCAGGAAATACCTCTCTTGCCTCCATTTCAAGCTCCTCCGCATCCCTGTAACGGGGACTTATGTGGGTGAGATATAACTTCTCCACCCCCGCCTCTTTTGCCACTTCCGCCGCTTGGCGTGCCGTAGAATGGCCATATTCATTTGCCCTGTCCTCTAGGGAAGAATCGAAGGTGGCGTCATGTATCAAAACATCGCTTCCTCTCGCCAGTTCTATCACTCTCTTGCAGGGCATGGTATCGCCGGATATAGTTATCTTTCTTCCGGGGCGCGGAGGGCCGAGGACCATCTCTGGGGTTATTATTTTCCCTTTCACCTCCACACTCTTACCCTGCTGAAGTTTTCTGAAGAGCGGTCCTTCTGGCACCCCAAGCCTGAGGGCCATGGGCTTGTTGAATTTTCCTGGCCTGACATCTTCGACAAGTGAATATGCGAGGCATGGAACATTATGGCGGGCAGCAACACATCTTACCTCATAGCCATCGCATTTTACAACATCGCCGGATTTCAAATCATGGCCTATTATGGGATAGGAGGGGCTGAAATGTCCGAGATGAAGGATGGTATCCACTATCTCTTCCGTTCCTTTTGGCCCGTATATGTGCAGCGCTTCCTCCCTGTCATTCAGCTGCATCGTTTGAATGAATCCGGGCAAACCAAGAAAATGGTCGCCGTGGTAGTGGGTTATGAACACTTTCCTTATCTGCATGTAACTTATGCTTGACCTCTGAATCTGCCTCTGCGTTCCCTCTCCGCAGTCGAATAACAATACTTCACCTCCCCTCTTTATGGCTACCGCTGAAACATTCCGCTGCACGCTAGGCCAGGAGCCCCCAGTTCCTAGGAAATGGATGTAGAGCTGCATCTATCCGAATTCTTCCAGCGCTTTTTTAACTTCCGCTATGTATGTCAGGGCAGGGCCTCCACCCATTAATATGGCCACCGTTGCCGCCTCAAGTATTTCTTCTTTACTTGCCCCTGCCTTTATGGCCTTTTCCACATGCAACCCTATGCAGTATTTGCACCTCGCCGTTATTGCCATACCAAGTGCTATCAACTCCTTGGTTTTTGTATCCAGATATCCCTCTTTCAGCACCGAGTCCATGAATTTTATGAAATCTCTCATTGTCTCCGGGTTGTTCCTGCTGAGCATCTTCATTGCCTCCTGAAAATCCTCTATTGCTTTCCTCATTTCTCCCATGATGCTAATTCCGTAGAGAAATAAAAAGATTTGGAGTAGCAGTTTATACTGGAAGGGAAAGAATAAAAGGAAAGAGGATGGCTATTCCATGGCGATGACCAGTGCTTTGGAGCACTTCCATTGTAGATGATGTAAGGTATGTATTCATGGCTGGAGTAATACTGGCCGGCATATCCCACCATGAAAACCAGTTGTTTTCCAGTGAATGTATATTTTTCATCCGGATTTTTTATGGATGATATCGTTGTTATACCCTCCTTTACATCGATAA
The DNA here is from genome assembly GCA_021162065.1 of Thermoplasmata archaeon. Lineage (GTDB taxonomy): Archaea > Thermoplasmatota > E2 > UBA202 > JdFR-43 > JAGGZK01. Next base: position 10,456 of record JAGGZK010000059.1, on the reverse strand, counting down.
GAGCCACGGAAATAAATGCCATGCCATCCATACTCATTCCAGAAAGCCATGAACTATACCCATTGCCCTCTATTGTTATATTACATCTTGACATGCCTTTTATCTCAAAATTTCTGGAAGTATGTTTATCTGTAAGGGCGATGGAAGATTGGATTACAGAAAAAGCTATGCATATTATTGTGCAAACAACGAATATCCTCCTCATTTTCTCCCCATTTTTCATTTTGTAGCAGTTAATAAACATTTTGGAGCGTTGTTACTCCATGATTCCTTCACCCAAAATTTTTATATTCCATGAATATAAAATGGCATGGAAATCAGGATAGACGGATGGAGATGCAATTTAACCTTTGCCTCCTCTCATTTTCTGGCCGATTATTCCAAATGCTCCCGCATCCACGGTCATTCATATGCTGTCCACATGACAATGGAAGGAGATGCCATCGAAGGCATATTGCTGGATTTCAGGATAATAAAGAATACAATTCGCGAGATAATAGAGGAGATAGATCATCGCGTTATTGTGCCCACTGAAGGAAAATTTGAGGTAAAAAGGGGCAAAGAGGTGGAGGTGAAATATGAAGGGAAAAGATACATATTCCCGGAAGAGGACTGCATATTTCTCCCCATCTATTCCTCATCTGCCGAAAATCTCGCCTCCTATATCCTGCAGGAATTCATCAAAAGGGCAGGGGTTGAAGGCAGAAGCAACATAAGAAAGGTGGAAATAGGTGTTGACGAAGGAAGAGGCCAGGGAGCGTGGGCAAGATGGGAAAGGCCATCTGTTTGATTTCAGGAGGTATGGACAGCGCCGTTGCGGCTGCCATCGCAAAACATGAGGGACATGAGATATACGCCCTCTCCTTCAATTATCACCAGAGAAATAGAAGGGAGATTGAGTCAGCAAAAAAGATAGCAGAATGGCTGGGGGCTAAAGAGCATAAAATAATTGATGTGAATTTCAGGAGAATTGGTGGCTCTGCCCTCACAGATGACATAGAGGTGCCGGAGGAGGCGGAAGGGATACCTGTAACATATGTGCCTGCAAGAAACACCATATTCCTTTCTTTTGCCCTTGCCTATGGAGAGGTGGTGAATGCCGATTATATCTATATAGGGGTGAATGCCGTGGACTACTCCGGCTACCCTGACTGCAGACCTGAATACATAGAGGCGTTCCAGAGAATGGCCAACCTAGCGTTGAAAAGAAGTGTGGAGGGCAACCCGATAAAAATAAAAGCACCCCTCCTATATCTATCAAAGGCGGAGATAGTGAAGAGAGGCGCAATGCTGCATGTTCCCTTCGAAAAAACGTGGAGCTGTTACAGAGGGGGCGCTAAAGCATGTGGCAGATGTCCATCATGCAAGCTCCGTCTGAAGGCCTTTGAAGAAGCGGGTTTGAGGGATCCAATTGAATATGAATAAGATTGTTGTGATGGTGGTTGTGCTATCATTACTGGCAGGATGGACAGGATGCATTAAAAAGGAGGAAGAGAACAAAACCGGATTTTACAGAACGAGTGCCCTGAGGATAGGGGACAAAATAACATACGAGGTATGGGGGAAAATGACTGTGAAGCGGGAGGAGGGCGGCTTCCTCATATACCAGAGCAAGGGTGAGATGAGCATTGAGGTGAAGAAGGCCACGGTGGAGGATGGCTTCGGAAACACCGTCGACGTGGTGGATTTCTATGAGTATCTGAGCGAGATACCCTACAATTACACCATAGAGAAAAGGGAGGATTTGCCTGTTACGGTGGAAAAACATGTTTACAGATTGCTGCAGGAAAATAAGGTCGGAGGAATGATAAAGAGTGTGACCACACATCATGCCATAAATAGGGACAGAATAATGGAGATAAATTCCATGCCACTGAATGATATAATAGATTTCTTCCTTGAAAAGGACTTCAATTCTACCATGCAGGGAAATTTTTACTATGAGAGCCTCAATTTTGAGTGGGAGGCATCATATGATGAAAATTTCCACACCTTGAGAATAGATGTTCACCCCGATGTGAATGCCAACGTTTCCATATGGCTTAAAAATGGATATCCCCTGCCATATCAGATTTCTTTCTCCACCGATGATGGCACAAAGGCCAACACTTACCGATACATCCTCAAAAGTTTTAGAAGAGGAGATGGAGAGGAACTCCATCTAAGTGATGTACCCTATAATTCCAGCAGAAACATGGAATTTTATTCCTGGAAGGATTACGGGGCACCATTAAATGGAAACCCGCAGAATTTTTCGGTGAGCATCCAGACGGCCATGGTGCAGGCCATGAATTATCCGGGGCTTAAAAGCTTTCTTGCCAAGCATCCGGATGCATATATGGTTTATGCAGAATACTGGCATGGAAAGGATGAGGAGGGATGGCTTCTCCATTTCGGGGATAAGAACACCAAGGAGGATTATGTGCTGAATATCTCAAGTACAGGAAGGGCTCCCATACCATCAAAGGAAATCTCTCCCTATCTGGCCTATGAGGAAATACCAAAGGATTTTGATGACATAAGCAATAAAATGCTGAGCATAGAGGAGGCGGAGAAGATATTTGGAGAGGAACACAGCATCGAGAATAATTTCACCTTTTACATCACCTTTGTTGAGGATTATTATCCTGATACCCTATTCGATATACTTGAAGGCAACACCAAGGAGAAGGAGATATCATCAATATCTCCATCCCCCAGGGGGGCGTGTGCCATAGAGGGTCTGAAAGGCATGGTAAGGGACTATTTCTTTGGCTACCGCCTTGTGGTTCTCTCGCCGCCTTTCATAACCTTTGATGGGAAACTGAATGGGGAAAATGGAATGCTCACCTATGTTTATTCGGAGCATGTATGATGAGGGTAAACGAGATATTTTATTCCCTGCAGGGAGAAGGCGTTGATGTGGGCAGACCCACCATATTTGTAAGATTAATGGGGTGTAACCTCAGGTGCAGATATTGCGATACCACCTATGCCTTTTATGAGGGAGAAGATAGGGGGGTGGAAGAAATAATCGATGCCATTAAAAAATGGAAATGCAGGAGGGTGTGCATAACCGGTGGAGAGCCTCTTCTACAGCAGGAAGTTTATGCTCTCATCGATACTCTTCTGAAGATGAAGCATGAGGTGAGTGTGGAAACCAATGGTTCCATTGGAATAGAAAAACTCGCAGAAAGAGATGTGAGGATAAAGATGGATTTCAAACTTCCTTCTTCAGGAATGATGGAGAAAATGAAGGAGGAGAATTTTGAGTTCTTAAGGCAGCAAGATGAATTGAAATTCATAATAGGCGACAGGAATGATTATGAGCATGCCCTCAAAATACTGGATAGGCATGCCCCTGTATGCAATATAATAATGCAGCCGATATGGGGAGAGATGGATGCAAAAAAACTTGCAGAATGGATTTTGGAAGATGGGCTGGATGTAATGCTATCTATCCAACTCCACAAAATTCTGTGGGGCAATGAGAGGGGAAGGTAGCCATGACGAATGGCAAATTCTATATGGGATTACCCTTTAAAAGGGCATGAACAGGTTGAGAGAGCTGCTCTCGAAGATTGACGGAAGAGGTTATAAGGCATATAAGGACTTGGAGGGGGAATACTCCTTTCCAGATTTTCATCTCATCGTAGACCATGTGCAGAGTGATCCCTTTGCGCCGCCATCCGCCTGCAGGGTTTTTATTTCCCATTCCACGGCCAAATTTCCTGCAGAACTGTGGGAAAACGAATCCAGAAAGGTTGCTCTCGAGGATTATCTCACAAGATGTTTTTATGAGGAAGCAAGAAGGAGAAGCGGGAAAAGCGGAACAGGGAAAAGTGGCATGATAACCATAATGCGTCCCGGGCAGAAAATTCTGAAGAGGAGCAGCATGGTCATAAATGGCGAGGGAATAGAGGCGAGATTTTACATTGGTCTGCCTGCCTATGGAAGAAGAATCGCAGGTAAGGAAGCGAGAAAAATCTTCTTTAATATCCTGCCGGAAATAGTTAGAGAATCCATGATATATCATTCTTCGGACTACAAAAAAATGAAGGAGCATGTGGAGGTGGCGGAGGATGCCAATTTCATAAGAAAAAATCTGAAAAAGGAGGGACTTGTGGCTTTCATTGCTGACGGCTCTGTTCTCCCCAGAAAAAGTGGTGTGGAAGATGAGCCAATGGAGGATGCCATAAAATTTGTTTCCCCTTCTTCCCTCCGGGTTTCCTTTGATTGTCCGAACAGGAGGATAGAGGGAATGGGGATAAGAGAGGGACTAACTTTGATAGTGGGGGGCGCATATCACGGAAAATCTACACTCCTTGAGGCGATTTCAATGGGCATATACAATCATATTCCGGGAGATGGAAGGGAATTCGTTATAGCGAGAGAGGATGCGGTGAAGATAAGGGCGGAGGATGGCAGATACGTTGCCAACGTGGATATCTCCTCTTTCATATCAAATCTTCCCAACGGTATGGATACCCGGAATTTCTCCACCGAAAATGCCTCTGGAAGCACATCTCAGGCGGCGAACATATGTGAGGCAATAGAGATTGGCTCCAAATTTCTTCTAATAGATGAGGACACCTCCGCCACCAATTTGATGCTGAGGGACAGAAGAATGCAGGAACTGATTCCAAAGGAAAAGGAACCCATAACCCCCCTCATAGACATGCTTCCTTCTCTGAAAAGAGAGGGCATATCAATAATAATGATTGCGGGAGGCATAGGGGAGTATTTTGATGAAGCAGATCTGGTACTCATGATGGATAGGTATGTGCCAAAAGATGTCACAGAGAAGGCAAAGGAAATTGCCCATAAATTTGTGAGTAAAAGAATAAGGGAGGAGCCGGGAAAAATAAGGATAAGGGAGAGGAGGCCATTGCCAGAAACGATAAATCCCACCATAAGGGGAAAGGTTAAGATAAAGGCAGATGGCATTGACAAACTCAGGTTTGGAATGCAGACCATAGATTTAGGCAGGGTGGAGCAGATTGTGGAAAGGGGCCAGGTGAAGGCAATGGGAGATGTAATTTATAAAATATCCAAGGAATTTAGTAGAAAATCTCTGCGCCAGGTCATGGATGAATATGAAGGAAAATTTCTTTCCATTCTTCCTCCAAGGGGTGAGTATGCTGAGCCCAGGAAATATGAGGTGGCATTTGCCATTAATAGGCTGAGAGGCATGAAGTGTGTGTAGCTATCCCTTCCCTCTTTTTATGGGGAGGAGGGTGTATCATTTAATGCGCTTTATTGTATGGTAGATGCCCACCAAAAAAATAGGAGAGAAAGAGATGTGATTACTGTTCCACTTCGCCCCATTTTGATATCATCACTATGCCGACAACGCAGATTATCGTTATCACCAAAACCACGAAAATTCCTATGCCCGCCAGTTTCATTATGCTTATCACCACATCCTTCCAGAGAAGAAATAGCAAAAAAACCGGGCAAACCTTTTGGAAAGAAAGGCAGAGAAATATTTGATGGATTTGAAACAAGAAGATTGTTATTCACAAGCTATAAGAAAAAATCCATGAGAATTAGACACATAGTTGCCATGACAATTTCTTTGTTCATCATGATTTTTTTCAATAACCTCGAAAAGATGATAACAATGATATAGGATTTTTCCATTATTGACATGGCTCGTTCACGCCTGTTTGTTTCCCTGCTAAAAAAACTTTTTCCATCGCGGTTTATGCTGGCTCGCCTCACCAGAATGCCAGGATTCCGTGAACTTATAGACAAAATGCTTTTTGATGGCGATCATCTCTTTTACCTCCCCAAGGATAGGGTGATTCAGATGAATATGAAAGTTGAACCACCCGAATCCATGGTGCTTCCATCCAAGGTGGTGGAATATTTTATTCAGAAAGCCCGTTATCACTGGATAATGAATTTTTGCATCTGCAGAGAATCCACGAAATGCCAAGATTATCCCAGAGATCTTGGTTGCCTTTTCCTTGGAGAGGCGGCTTTAAACATCAATCCTGCCTTCGGAAGAAGGGTGAGCAAAGAGGAAGCACTTGAGCATGTGAGGAAGTGCAGAGATGCGGGATTGGTTCATCTTATAGGTAGGAACAAACTCGATACTGTGTGGCTCGGCACAGGGCCAGGGGAAAAACTTCTTACCATCTGCAACTGCTGCCCCTGCTGCTGTCTGTGGCTTGTGCTTCCCACACTTCATGAGTCCATCGGAAACAAAGTGAAAAAAATGCCCGGTGTTGAGGTAAAGGTGGAGGAGAAATGCATAGGATGCGGAAAATGTGTGGATATATGTTTTGTGGAAGCCATCGCTATTGAAAATGGAAGGGCCGTCATCAAAGATACCTGCAGAGGTTGTGGAAGATGTGCTGAGATATGTCCTGTTGATGCCATAAGTGTATCATTTGAACCGGAATCGGTGGAAAAGGTGATAGAGACACTGGATTCTCTTGTGGATGTAAAATGAATTCATATTAATTGACGACTCTTTTCTGCACTTCGTTTTTGCTTAATCCCAAAATTTAGGATTAATTTGTTATGGGACGTGGGGATTCAACAATCCAGATTCCATTTAACCAACAACCGACTTTTCCTCAACTATCTCGCCCTCGAATCTGCTCATGTTGAGACGCTCTATGTCCATATCCAGTTTTTCTCCGCATATTAACTGGGCGAGCAGTTTCGCCGTCATGGGAGCAATCATGAAGCCATGCCCGCTGAAACCATTGCATTGAATGAAACCCTCGATATCTGTTTCTCCGAGTATCGGAAGGGCATCCGGGGTTACATCATAAAAGCCGGTCCATTGTCGTAGAATTCTAACATGTTTCAGCGGAGGGGCATATTTTCCAAGAGTGTAGGCCATATGCCGCAGAAATGAAAAGGTCGGCTGCGTGTAATACCCTACTTTTTCTTCTGGCGATGGAATTCCCCCAAGTATCTGTCCCTCATCCTGCTGACTGAAATAGATTCCATGCTTAAATGATATGACCATGCAATCAAAGGTTCTTTTCACCGGCTCCGTCACCATTGCCTCCTTTCTCACGGGTTTGTTGGGAATTTCAAGTCCCACCATTTTTGAAATTTTACTGCTCCACGCTCCAGCGGCGTTGACAACCCATTTTGTTTCTATCTCCCCCTTATCTGTGATAACTTTCTTTACTTTCCCATCTTCCACCTTTATGTCCTGTACCTCTGTAAACTTATAAAATTCAGCTCCCATCTTTTGGGCGGCCATGGCATAGGCATAGGTTGTCTTGAAGGGGTTGGCATGTCCATCCGTGGGGCAGAAGGTGGCTGCTATGGCTTCCATTCCCTTTGGATCAAGAATGGGGGCTATTTCCTTTATTTCATCCTCTCCTATTATCCTGACAGGAAGGCCTATGCTTCTCTGCATCTCCACATTTTTTTTCGCCTGTTTCATGTCCTCCTCATCATGGATGGCTATAAGGTAGCCACCCTGCCTTAACCCTATCTCATGCCCCAGTTCCTCTTCAAGTTTTTCAAAAATCTCAACACTTTTCTTTGCCAGAAGAGCATTTTCCTTAGTGCTCCACTGCTGCCTTATCCCTGCCCCGCATCTGCCAGTGGCGCCATAAGCCAGCCACTTTCTTTCCACCACCACCACTTCCTTTCCTCTTTTGGCAAGTTCATAGGCAATGGCAGAGCCATTTATTCCTCCCCCTATTACAACAACCTCTGCCCTCTCCTTCATTTCTTCACCTTCTTGGCTATGACTCCCACCTCTATGCTCACCACCGGCGGCCGGAAGGATGGCATTATTTCCTCCATACTCTTTCCTGTCTTCCTTGCCAGAATCTTTGCTGCTATTGGCAGACATGTCCTTCCCTGGCAGTGACCCATCCCGAGGCGTAGAATCTGCTTTAATTCCGCCAGGGTGGTGCATCCGTATTCCTCTATCGCCCTTATGATATCTTCTTCAGTTATATCCTCACACCTGCAGACAATCTTCATCTCACCACCTTTATATTTCTCGCTTCCAGAGCATATTCGGCGGGCACTTCTATTGTAACAAGTGTTGTCCTCCCCCTCCTTATTCTTTTAACCACCGCATCGCATATCTCCTTTCCTTCCCTGTTTAACGCCTTTACCCTCTCCTCCTTTTCAGGAACGGGGAGAAATTCATAGGGCAATGTTATGAGGGCACTATCGCCAGTCACCTTAACCAGAAACATTGCCAGGCCAGGACATGCATCAACGCAATTTCCGCATCCAATGCATTTCTCGTAATCAATCTTGGGTGTGTCATTTATGGTTTCCATGGATATGGCATCCACGGGGCATGCCTCCACGCAGGGATTGCAGGGTATCTCCTGCAGGCATTCTGTGATTGCCACTCCTTTCCTCAGGTATTCCTCGGAAGGTATGTCCAAATCTTCGAGTTCAACCACTCCTTCCCTTTCCCATCTTTTCATGGTATCTCTCCCTTATTTTTTCCTTTGCCATTTTGGGTCTTGCTCCAAAGACGCCCTCTCTGAAAATCTTGAGATTTTCCATATATGCCCTCATCTTTTCATCAAAGTTCTCCACCGGCGCTATGGAATGGGCGGCATGCAGACCCGCTATTTTTCCTTCAAGCATGGCAACGGATGCCTCTTCAATGTTGGCCAGATCACCGGCCACATATATGCCCTCCTTCGTCGTTTCCATATATTCATTATGCAGGGCAATCCATCCTCCCGCCTCATTGATGTAGGTTATTTCCGCTCCTGTCTGGGCAACCAGACGGACAGATGGAGTCAGCCCCACTGCCAGACAGATGAAATCGCATTCCACATCCTGCTCGCTACCTTCCACATAATTCCAGTTTTCATCGAGCTCCACTATGGTTGCTCCCTCCACTCTCTCGCTTCCATAGGCTCTTTTTATGGAATGTTTGGTGTATATGGGCACTCCACACCTCCTTACCTTGGCAGCATGGACCATATACCCCCCTATTTTTGGCATTGCCTCTATTATTGCCACCACATCCACTCCTGCCTGTTTTAACTGGTATGCCAGGATAAGGCCGACATTGCCAGCCCCCACTATGAGCCCCTTCTTTCCAGGTTTGACTCCATAAACATTCATCAAAGTTTGCACTCCCCCTGCTCCATATATGCCCGGCAGATCGTTTCCCTCAAACACCAGCATATTCTCCTGCGCACCGGTGGCAAATATTATCTTCCTTGCTTTGATTTCGTAGACGACGTTTTCCATCCTGTTTACAGCGACGAGAAAATGATGGCCCCTATCATAATACCCAATTACACTGGTGTTGAGCAGAATGTTGCATTTTTTGCTCGCCTCTTCCCGCAGCAATCTGGCAATTTCTATGCCTCTTGTGCCCGCCCTCTCCTCCTTGCTCCCAAAAAATTTGTGGGTCTGCTTTATGAGCTGTCCCCCGGGACGGGGATTTTCATCTATGACGACCACGCTGGCATATGGCGATGCCTCTATGGCGGCGCTCAGGCCAGCCGCTCCCCCTCCCACTATGGCTATGTCCACCTCCATTTCCACCGTCTTTGCCTCCTGCACCTCGCCATCGGGAAGTTCGCCGTCATTGTCCTCCACCACCATTCCTTCCTTCACCAATGTAATGCAGGTTCTCACATTGGGTACTCCATCCACCTTCATTAAGCAGGAGGAGCATTTCCCTATACCGCAGAAAAAGCCGCGAGGACGATGGAATTTTGTGCTTTCGCTGAATTTTGTTATCCCATTGGCATGGAGGGCTGCTGCTATCGTCTCACCCTCATACGCCTTCATTTTTTTCCCGTTGTAATAGAAATAAATCTCTTTGCCCCTCTCAAATTCCAGTACAGGATGCTCCTCAATCCTCATTTTTTAGCGCCTCCCACCCTCTCCTTTAGGAATACCGTTACTCTCCTCCTGAAAATTGCATCATCCGGCACATCCTTGTCATCATACTTTTCTTCTAAGGAGGAGATATAATCTATAAACTCTCTGTAGAGTTTCTTATTTTTCATCAACTCTCTCGGTTTCATGATTTTTCTTGCTTCTTCGGTGAAAAAATCCTCAATCCAGAGCCTCTCTTTCTTTTCTGGATGGGTGGCGTTGTATTGCATATTGTGGGCCGCCGCCACTATGGCGGAATCCACCATTTTGGTGCCCGCCGCCACCGATTTGAAGAGACTCACTATTTCCTTTTCAGGCACATCGGGGCACTCCTTTTTTAACTCTTCAAAAAGTTCCCTTGATGTTTTGCTCATCCTGATTATCTTGGTTCCATCCCTGTATTTTGTCTCGAGAATTTTTTCTATATTCTTTTCAAGTTCGCCCATTGTATTTTGTATTGAGGACATCAATATATTCTTTTCTTTGTTTTTTCAGAAGTGTTGAGTACGGATATTTTTTCGCCTATTTAATTTTGCCTTTTTCTCTTTCATATCATTCCTCCACCATTTTCATAAATAAACCCAATAAATTTTCAGGAGGAAGCTTTCTTATGAATGCTTCCTTT